>DASVQA010000069.1:0-5945 GCA_036389375.1 Pyrinomonadaceae bacterium
GCCGGAGCGCGGGCTGAACTCGGTCAACCCGGCGATGCCCGCGAAGTCGAAGCGCAGCCCGGAGGTCTTGACCTGCAAGCCGAGCCGCGCCTGCGACTGCGATTCCGTGCCGAGCGGCGCGCGCCCGTTGCGCGTGTTGGCGCGGCCGTTCACCTCGCCCGCGATTTTGACGCGGTCGTTCAAGCGAAACAGCCCGCCCAGCCCGTAGAGCAGCATGTCGTTTTGCGTGAACTCGTTTTTGGGCGCGGTGAAGATGCCGAGACCGAGATTGCCGAAGAGGTTGATGCGCTCGCCCGCGCCGAACTTTTTACCGACGAGGATCAGACCGAAGGCGTTCGTCTGATTAACGCCGATGCCGCGCGTCTCGTTCGAGTTGGGCAGTTCCACGCCGAACTTGAAACCGAGCGCAGGGCCGCGGCGCGTCTCGGCGCGCAGTTTGATCTTGGTGGCGAGGCGAAAGTCGCCCGCGTCGTTCGTGGTCGTCGAACCGGGCGCGATAGCGAGCGCGACGGCCGAGCGGGGCCCGCGCCGGTTGATGCTCAGAAAATTCTGCACCACGCCGTCGAGTTCAAACTCGACGTTCGGCGACAGCCCGACGTTGATGCCGACGACGCCGACGCGCGTCAGATCGCCCGTCAGATCGGAGAGCGGGAACTTCGCGTTCTGGAAAAAGTCTATGCCGACCTGAAGCCGCACCGTGCCGGGCGGGATGATGTCCACGTCTTCCGTGATGAGCGGGCGCTGCTGCGCGACCGCGCTGGCGGCCGAGCAGCACAAGAGAGCCAGCACACAACACAGGCGGCGAAGCGAGCCGGAGCGCAGCGACATAGTTAGAGAGTTTGCTTTCAGCATCAGCGAGCGACTACGAGCGACTACAGGCGGCCGAGCAGCAAGGGTGCTAAAGAGCGCCCCGTGCAAACACACGCCGCATTCTATGCGCTGCCCCGGCCGAACGTCAACGAGATGGTTCTGAATCGGCGGCCACGTGCGCTCGCGGCATTGTTGGCCGGCGCAGCCGACGCGCCCCGGCGGGGCAAAATGCTGGGCGCGCAACTCGCGGGCTGTTATTATCCTCCCGCTCAAGCACCGGCCCCTCGCGCGCCTGCGGGGTTTTCGACCAGCCACTACTTCACGTCCTGTTCGAGGTAAACTTTAGATGAGCGACAACACCATCAAGATCATTGCCGCCGCGATCCCCGGCGTCGTCTCCCTGATCGTCGCCTGCATCACTTGGGTGAGCACAAAGCGGAATCAGGTCGAACTCGAAGCGTTCAGATCAGAATTGGCCGAGGAGCGGGCCGAGCGCGACGCCGTGCGCGACTACAAATACGAGGCCCGCAAACGACTCTATCAGGAGATCGAGCCGCTCAACTTCCAACTGATCGAGGCCGCCGAGAACGCGCTCCATCGCATCTACGGGCTGGCGCGCACGGCGCAGGCCGGCAACCTCGGCGCGGGCGGCTGGCTCGCGCGCGAAGGCTATTACACGCTCTCGACCATGTACAAGCTCATCATGCCGGTGGCGATCTTTCGCCTCATCCAGCAGAAACTGACGCTGGTCGATCTGACTGTCGATCCCAACGCCAACGCGCAGTACGTGCTGGCGAAGGCGCTCTACATCTCATTCACGGACGACTTCGTCTTCGCCAGCGCCACGCCCGCGCTACCCTACGATCCGAACCGGCTGGACTGGCAGGAGCGGCGGGCCGAGGACGAGCAGAAATACTGGCGGCAGGGGATCCCGCTCGGTCATCTGGACGACGCGGCCGATGCCCTGCTCAAGCATGACGGTTCGGGCCGCTGGCTGACCTTTGGCGGCTTCCAGCGGCAATATAAAGATCGACAGTCGGAGGTCTTCGAGAAGTTCGACGCGGTCAACTCGGTGCTGCTCAATTTTCACCCGCGCACGCGCCCGGTCTTATGGCGGCTGCTGGTCACACAAGCCCACCTCTATCTGGCGCTGCTACAGTTCCGGCACGCACACGCGGCGCAGGCGGCCGCGCGCCCCTTCGCGCCCCTGCGTTTGATTCCGCCCGCCGACCGCGCCTGCTTCGACTGGCGACACCGCCCGGACGAAGCGTCCGATCAAGCCGTGCTGGTCAAGCCCTTCGACGTGGCCCAACACTACCTGCACCAGCGCGTCAGCGAGTTCTTCGCGCGCGAGGAACAGACGAACGCGATTGCCATCGGCTAGGGCGGACTTTAGCGTGGGCCGCGAGGTCTGTCGCCGGTCGGGCTGCTCAGGCCGAGCGCATATAATTGGAAGAAACGCCGCGCACCTGTCGTCTAACGGTTGATCGCCCACCTTCGCGCGGAGGCATGGATGGAGTCACAGGTCGCCATGAGCGAGCCAGAGAGCGACGCCGGTTTGATCGCGGCCTGCCAGCAGGGCGACCGCGAGGCGTTTCGCCTGCTGTTCGAGCAGCACAAGGATCGCGTCTATTCGGTTGCCCTCTACTTCTTCGGCGGCGACGCGGCGCAGGCGGCCGACATCACACAGCAAGTCTTTCTCAAACTCTTCACCAAGATCGCGCAGTTTCGCTCCGAAGCGGAGTTCACCACGTGGCTGCACCGGCTGACGACGAACGCCTGCGTGGACGAGCAGCGCAAGCTGCGCCGCCTGACGCAGTTTGACGAGGCGACGGGGCAAAGGACTGTGCCGGCGGGCACTGGCCAAGAGTACGTTTATGCGCGGCGCGAGGTGGCGGAGCGCGTGACGGCGGCCGTCGCCGAACTGAAACCGAAGCTGCGCGTGGCCATTCTGCTGAAGTATTTCGAGGGGCTGTCTTATGAAGAGATGGCCGAGGCGCTCGGCTGCTCGAAGGGCACGGTCGCTTCGCGGCTCAATCGCGGGCACAAGATGCTGGCGCGGCGGCTGGGCCACCTTCGCAGCATGCTCGGGCCCGGTGAGCAGGAAGTAAACAGGAAGTAAAGATGTTTCGCCAACACGTCAGTCAACATTTATCCGCTTATTGTCAGGACGAACTCGCGCCGCCGCAAGCGCGCCGCGTGGCCGAACACCTGCTCGGCTGTCAACGTTGTCGCGGCAAGTACGAAGAGATCAAACTGGGCGTCGCCCTCGCGCGCGCACTACCGATGGCCGACGCGCCCGCCGCGCTCTGGCAAGGCATCGAAGCCGCGCTCGCGCAACAAGAGCGCGCAGGCGCGACAACAGGGGCGCACGCACCACGCCGACCGTTCATCCTCTTCGCTACTTGGCCACGCGTTGCGGCGCTCAGTTTTGCGTCGCTCGTCATCGCGGCCCTCGTCGGCGGCTGGCTCTACCTGCGCCCGCCGGCGGCGGCGTGGGACGTGGCGCGGCTCGCGGGTGCGCCGCAGATCGGCATGGAGCGGATCGGCCAGACCGGCCGGCTCGCCGTCGGCGAATGGCTTGAGACCGACAGTAACTCGCGCGCCGAGATCAGTGTCGCGCGCATCGGGCAGGTCGAGATCGAACCGCAGACGCGCGTGCGTCTGGTCGAGACGCGCGCCACCGAGCACCGGCTCGAACTCGCACGCGGCACGCTACACGCGCGCATCTATGCGCCGCCCCGCCTCTTCTTCGTGGACACGCCTTCGGCCGTCGCCGCCGATCTGGGCTGCGCCTATACGCTCGAAGTGGACGACGCGGGGCGGAGTCTGCTGCACGTCACGTCGGGCTGGGTGGCGTTGGAGCGCGGCGCACGCGAGTCGGTCGTCCCCGCCGGCGCGGCCTGCGCGACCGTGCCGGGCACGGGGCCGGGCACGCCCTACTTTGAAGACGCCTCCGACAGTTTCCTGCACGCGCTCGTCGCCTTCGATTTCAGACAGGGCGGCGCGCAGGCGCTCGACACAGTCATCGCAGAGGCGCGGCTGCGCGACACGCTCACGCTCTGGCACTTGCTGGCGCGCGTGGACGGCGCAGAGCGCATACGCGTCTACGAACGGCTCGCGCAGTTGTCGCCGCCGCCCGACGGCGTCACGCGCGACGGCGTGCTCGGCTTGAATGAGGCGATGCTGCAACGCTGGAAAGACGACCTGCAAGGCAAGTGGCTGCACGAGAGTTTTCCGGCCGTGCGCCGCGTCTGGCGCAGCCTGTGGCAATAAGCGGCCGGGCTGCTTGAGAGGAGATAGAGATGCGAGAGAATCGGCGTTCGTTCATCAAACGCGCGGCTGTCTTAGCGGCGGCGCTGCCGGCCGCGTCGCTCGGCGCTTGGGCCGTCAGCGACAGTTCGACGCTGGGGCACGCGCAATCGCAGGATTGGCGGGGCGCGGCCGATGCACCGGCCCACGTCTCTTGGCGCACCGTCATCACGTCGCCGGACGAGCGCGGCGAGCCGCTGGTCATGTCGGGGCGCATCTTTCAGGCCGACGCGCGCACGCCGGCCGCGGGCATACTGCTCTACGTCTATCACACAGACGCGACCGGCTATTACAACCACCCGAACAGAATGCCCGCGCGGCTGCGCGGCTGGATGCGGACGGGCGCGGACGGGCGCTACGAGTTTCGCACCATCAAGCCCGCGCCCTACCCGAACCGCGACTTCCCCGCGCACATACACCCGACCCTGTCCGGCCCCGGCTATCCCGAAATGTGGTTCGACGAATTCTGGTTCGCGGGCGATCCGCTGATCACGCCGGCCAAACGCGCGCTGCTGAGCGGGCGCGGCGGCTTCAATCCTATCGTCACGCTGACGCGCGGGGCGGACGGCGTGCTCTACGGGCAGCGCGACATCCGTTTGGAGCGGTTGTGAGCGCGACACGCATGCGGCAACGTCTGCGGCTCAACGTTTATCAACGCCTGCGGCTCAGCGCTTATGCGTTCATCGTCGTGCTGGTCGTGGTCTGCGCGGTGCAGGCGCATCCGGCGTGGGGCATCGTGGTTGACGACAGCGGGCGGGTCATCTTCAGCGATCTGGAAACGGTGTGGCGCTTAGACGCAGAGGGGCGCGTCTCGTCTGTGCGCGCGGGCGAGTTTGGCCGGCACGTACACGATCTGGCGCTCGACGCGGCGGGCAATCTCTATGGCATAGACCACAGCTACGACGCGCCGAAATGGATCGACGGACTCTGGCGCATCACGCCCGCAGGCGAGTTCAGTTATCTGTTCCCACCGACCGCAGATGCGCCCGCGTGGCTCAGCCTGCGCCGCGACCGCGCGGGCAACACCTATTTCGTCCGGCAGGGTGCGGACGCGGGTGACGACGTGCTGTTGCTGCGGCGCTCGCCCACCGGGCAGATCAGCACGCTCGCGGGCGGGCGCGCAGGCTTCGCCGATGGGCGCGGCGCGCAGGCCCGGTTTCGCCACATCGGCAGCATGACGCTCGCCGCCGACGATGCGTTGTACTTGCTCGACGCGGGCGCGCTACGGCGCGTCGCACCGGACGGCACGGTTAAGACGATTGCGCGCGATCTGGATAAGTTCAGACCCGAAGAGAGACCTGCGGGCGGGCAGATGCCGGGCGGCTTCATGGGACTGTGCGTGGACGCGGGCGGGAACACATACATCGCGGATCATACCAACCGGCGCGTGCTCCGCGTCGGGCGCGACGGGCAGACCACGACGCTGCTGCGCACGGATGCGATCTGGTTGCCGACGGGTGTGGCTGCGGGGCCGCACGGCGAAATCTACATGCTTGAGATCGGCTTCACGCCGCCGCGCTACTACAGCGGGCCGCGCGTGCGCCGCGTCGCGCCGGATGGTCAAAGCACCGTGCTGGCCGAAATCGGCCCGCCCAACCGCAGCGGTGGCGAGCGGACGACGCCGCTGCGCGTAGCCGACACACAGCCGGCCGCACGCCCGACGCACACCGCAGCATTGACTGATGAGCACGCGGCGCGTGGCAGGGCCGTCAAGTTGTCCCTCGTGTTCCTCTGCCTCGTGCTGCTCGCCGTGAGTTTTGCCGGTTGGCGCAGACGTTGAACGCTTCGTTTCACGCCCGACTATTTTCTTTGTCCGTCGCCTG
>DASVQA010000070.1:0-1960 GCA_036389375.1 Pyrinomonadaceae bacterium
CGGTCTCTTCGGCGAAGCGGCGGGCGCGCAGCAGCAGACCAATGAGCAGGGCGCGAAGCCGGGCGCAGGTCAGCAGGCGGAAACGCCCGCGCCCGTGCAGGCGGCAAACGTGCAACAGTTAATCCAGCGCGCCAACCAGCAGTTCAACGACTATCAGCGGCTCACCGCCGAAGGCAAATTGGCCGAAGCGGGCCAGAAGCTCGAAGCATTGAAGCAGACGCTCAATGAATTACAAAAAGCGAGCAGCGCGGGGCAGGCGAAGCCGGTCGAGATGAATCGTTAAGCGGGCAAAGCGCCGGGCCGAGCGGCTAGTCGCACTCTCGCGCTCGTGTTAGAATCCGACAAATTCAGAGTTCAGAAGTTAGAGGTTAGCGGTCAGTAAACACTGTCCGCACTGACCTCTGACCTCTGACCTCTGCGCTTCTATGGACAAGTTTCGCATCAATGGCGGGAACGCGCTGCAAGGGCGTGTGCAAATAGGTGGCGCGAAGAATTCGGCGCTACCGTGCATGGCGGCGGCGCTCCTGACGGCCGAGAGCGTGACGCTGCACAACGTCCCTTACGTGCGCGACATCATCACGCAGCGGCGGCTGCTGGAAGATTTGGGCGCGACCGCGCTCACGCCGGAACTGCGCACGCACAAGATCAGGGCGGCGCACATCGAGTTGTTTGAAGCGCCGTATGATCTGGTGAAGACGATGCGCGCGTCGGTGCTCGTGCTGGGGCCGCTCCTCGCCCGCTTCGGCAAGGCGAAAGTTTCTTTACCCGGCGGCTGCGCCATCGGCACGCGCCCGATTGATCTGCACCTTGAGGCGTTGAAAGTGTTGGGCGCGCAGGTCAACCTGGAAGGGGGCTACGTGGTTGCGCGTGCGCCGCAGCGCGGGCGTTTGCAGGGCGCGGAGGTGACGTTCGATAAAGTGACCGTGACGGGCACGGAGAATCTGATGATGGCCGCGACGCTCGCCGAAGGGCGCACAATTATCAACAACGCGGCGCGCGAGCCGGAGATCGCAGACCTCGCCGAACTCCTGAACCGCATGGGCGCGCGCGTGCGCGGCGCGGGTTCGCCAACCATCACCGTCGAAGGCGTCGAAGCATTGGGCGCGGCCGAGCACACGATCATCCCCGACCGCATCGAGACCGGCACGTTCCTCGTCGCCGCCGCGATCACGAACGGCGAGCTTGAGATCAAAGACTGCCGGCCCGAGCATTCGGCCATCGTCATCGCCAAGCTGCGCGACGCGGGCGTCGAGATTGAAGAGATCAATCAGAGCACGCTCAACGTGCGCTGCTGCGCCGGGTCTCTGCGCGCCAGCGACGTTGTGACCGAGCCGCACCCGCGCTTCCCGACCGACATGCAGGCGCAGTATTTGACACTGATGACACAGGCCGCCGGCCAGTCGCGCATCACCGAGACGATCTTCGAGAACCGCTTCATGCACGCTTCGGAGCTTCAGCGCATGGGCGCGCGCATACGGATTGAAGGCAACACGGCCGTGGTGGACGGCCCCGCCCAACTGACGGGCGCGCGCGTGCAGGCGTCCGACCTGCGCGCCTCCGCGTCGCTCGTGCTCGCCGGTCTCGTCGCCGCGGGCGAGACCCTGATCGAGCGCGTCTATCATATTGATCGCGGCTACGAGAAGATCGAGGCGAAGCTGCGCGCCGTCGGCGCAAACATAGAGCGGCTGCGCGACTCGGTCACGGCGTCCTTGCCGCCGCCCGCCGAAGTCGGCGTGCTGCAAACGGAAGCATGAAAGGAAAGTAGTCAGTAGCCAGTAGTCAGTAGTCAGCATGAAGAATGCTTTCCTACTGACTACTGATGCGAATCAAGAGTAGAAAAGCAGACGGCCGGAGAGGCGTAGAATTGAGTTTGTGGAACAACAACTCATCGCCCTCTACCTGCACGTCTGCCGGGCTTACAATACCCAGCCCGACTTGAAATATCAACGGCTCTCGAACT
>DASVQA010000071.1:0-3348 GCA_036389375.1 Pyrinomonadaceae bacterium
AGCGCCGTGTTGATGGCGTCGTCCGAGATCGTCACGGAGTAGTTCTTTTCCAGCCGCGGGCGCAGGCCCAACAGAATCTCGCGCGTCTCGGAGAGCGACGGCTCGGCAACCTTGACGAGCCGGAAACGACGCGCCAGCGCCTCGTCCTCGCCGATGTATTCCTTGTACTCGGTCAAAGTCGTCGCGCCGATGATCCGCATCTCGCCGCGCGCCAGCGCCGTCTTGAACATATTCGCGGCATCGGACGACGTGCCGAGCGCCGCGCCCGCACCGATAATCGTGTGCGCCTCGTCAATAAAGAGGATCAGGTTGTCGCGTTCCTTGACCTCGTCAATGATGCCCTTGATGCGCTCCTCGAACATGCCGCGCAGCATCGTGCCGGCGACGAGGCCGCCCATCTGTAACTGGACGATGTGTGAGCCGCGCAGCCGCGCCGGCACTGTCTCCGGCTCTAGCTCGACGAGCCGCGCCAGCCCCTCAACCACAGCCGTCTTGCCGACGCCCGGCTCGCCCACCAGCATCGGCGAATTGGCGCGTTCGCGGTGGCAGAGGATTTCGATCATCTGCTGGATTTCCTGCTCGCGCCCGATGGTCGGCGGAATCTTGTCCATGCGGGCCAGCCGGTTCAGGCTCGTGCCGAAGTGCTTCAGGTACGGCGGCAGTTCAAACTTCTTGCGATACTGTTCGTCGTCCTGCTCGCGCGTGCGGACGCGTTGGCGGACGTTCTCCGCCAGCGCATCGGCGTTGACGTTCAGATTGCGCAGCATGACGGCGAGCACACCGCCTTCGAGCGCAAGCGCCATAAAGAGGTCGGTGGCTTCGATGGTCTTGCGCCCCTGCGTGCGGGCGCGCTCCATGGCCCGCTTGAACAGATCAATCGTCTCAGCCGCGATGCGGACGCCCTTGTTGACGTTCTGAAAGCGATGATTGTCGAGCCGCTGCTCGATCTGCATTTTGACCTTGGCGGGATCAACCGCCAGATCGCGCATCGTCGTGTTGAACAACTCGGCCTCTTCGTGGATGAAGGCGTCGAGGATGTGTTCGACCGCGATGTAATTCTGGTCGCGGCGCTTCGATTCGCGCATGGCGTATTCGAAGACGCGCTGGCCGCTTTCACCGAAGCGGTCTTTATAAGTTCCGAGATCAACCATTTGCGTTACCTTCTTGTCTAACAGCCGCCAGCGCGAGGTGGCTTGCGGATTTCGTGATTTAGACCCGCCGAAACATCTTACGAGTAACGCCTCCGTCCCGGTTCGCCATCGAGCCAAAACTGTGCTTCACCCGCCCCTTGTTCGGCCAAACTGTTAGATGCATCCCGTCGTGTTTCGGGACGCCTTCCATACTACCTCATCTGATTGCAAAAATCTTGCCATTCTTTTTCGCCCAGACACGGCCCGCGCACAAACTATCGTCGCCCGCGCGCCATTTCAGACCGAAAGCGCGCCCGCCCCAAGTTTACGTAACAAACGCAGGGCCGACGTGTACCTTTGCGCACACAAGCGACTGACTGAAAGCCATGCATAAGCGAAGATCAGAGTCTAAAAAGTCCGGAGAGTCTGGCGAGTCAAAAGACATCTGCTTTTTGACTCGCCAGACTCTCCAAACTCGCCAGACTCTCTGGACTCACCTAGTAGTCGTAATCATCGCCGCCCGGCATCGGCGGCCCGCCCGCCTTCTTCGGTTCAGGCGCGTCGGTGATGGCCGCGCCGGTCGTGAGCAGCAAGCCGGCGACGGACGCCGCATTTTGCAGAGCCGTGCGGACAACCTTCGTCGGGTCAATGATGCCGGCGGCGACGAGGTCTTCATAAGCGCCGGTCGCGGCGTTGTACCCGTGCGCGCCCTTCGACTCTTCGATCCGGCCGACGACAATCGCGCCGTCCACGCCCGCGTTCTCCGCGATGCGCCGCACAGGTTCTTCGAGCGCGCGCCGAAGGATGCGTATGCCCGTCTGCAAGTCCTCGTCCGTGCCCCCGGCCTCAAGCTTGTCGAGCGCCTTCGCAGCGCGCAGAAGCGCCACGCCGCCGCCCGGCACGATGCCTTCCTGCGCCGCCGCGCGCGTCGCATTGACCGCGTCGTCCACGCGCATCTTCTTCTCTTTCATCTCCGTCTCGGTCGCCGCACCCACGCGGATGACCGCGACGCCGCCCGCGAGTTTCGCCAAACGTTCCTGCAACTTCTCGCGGTCGTAATCCGATGTGCTCTCTTCGATCTGCCGGCGAATCGTAGCCACGCGCCCCTGTATCTCGGCCGCTTTGCCCGCACCCTCGATGACCGTCGTGTTGTCCTTGTCAATGATGACGCGCTTGGCCGCGCCGAGGTCTGCGGCCGTTACGTTCTCCAACTTGATGCCGAGGTCTTCGGTGATGACGCGCCCGCCGGTCAGCGCCGCCAGATCTTCGAGGATCGCCTTGCGCCGGTCGCCGAAGGCGGGCGCTTTGACGGCGCAGACGCGGATCGTGCCGCGCAGTTTGTTGACGACGAGCGTGGCGAGCGCGTCGCCGTCCACCTCTTCCGCGATAATCAGGAGCGGCTTGCCCTGCTGCGCGGTCTGCTCAAGGAGCGGGAGCAGGTCGCGCATGGCGGAAATCTTTTTCTCGTGCAGGAGAATCAGCGGCTCGTCCAAGACCGCCTCCATGCGGTCGGGATTGGTGACGAAATAAGGCGAGAGATAGCCCCGGTCGAATTGCATGCCCTCGACGATGTCCAACTCGGTCTGCATCGTGCGCGACTCTTCGACCGTCACCACGCCGTCGCGGCCGACGCGCTCCATCGCCTCCGAGATCAACTCGCCAAGCTCGCGGTCATTGTTCGCCGACACGCTGGCGACGTTCGCCAGTTCAGCCTTGCTCTTAACGTTCTTCGACTGGCGTTCCAACTCCGCCACCGCCCGCTCTGCGCCCAACTGGATGCCGCGCTGCAAGGACGTGGGGTTCGCGCCCGCCGCGACGTTCTTCACGCCTTCGCGGAAGATGGCCTGCGCCAGCACGGTCGCGGTGGTCGTGCCGTCGCCCGCCGCATCGTTCGTACGCGTGGCGACCTCCTTCACCATCTGCGCGCCCATGTTCTCGTACTTGTCCTGCAACTCGATCTCTTTGGCCACCGTGACGCCATCCTTCGTGATCGTCGGCGAGCCATACTTTTTGCCGAGCACGACATTGCGCCCACGGGGGCCGAGCGTCACGCGCACAACGTTCGCCAGCGTATTCACGCCCTGCAACATCGCGCGCCGCGCCTCCACATCAAACTTCAATTGTTTCGCTGCCACTTGGGATTCTCCTTAAACAGTAGTCAGTAGCCGATAGTCAGTAGAAAGACCCTGACTGCGATGGGCCTTGATTTATGCGCCGT
>DASVQA010000072.1:0-2803 GCA_036389375.1 Pyrinomonadaceae bacterium
CGAGTAGGCGACCAGCAGCCCCCAGCCCCAAGCGGCGACGAAAATGGCCGAGCGGTTGCGCGCGCCCCACAGCGCCGCGAGCGTGCCGAGGGCGGCCAAGAGCACGAGCGCCAACTCTTCCTGCCTGAGCCACGCGAGATAGGCCGTGAACGGATGGCGATGAAAGTTGCTCTGCCCCGTCTCCGTCCATTTCTGGAAGGTCACGTAAAAGCCGTCGTAGACGCCCTTCGGGTTCGTGAAGAACGACGAGTAGTAGACGAGATTGACGAAGAGAAAGATGCAGAGCGCAACGATGCAGAGCAACGCCAGATGCCGCCAACCGCCGGAGCGCGCGATAAAGGCCGGCCACGCCCGCCCGTCTGCGCCGCCTGCGGCCGCGCCCGCCGGAGCGCGCCCGCGCCGTTCTTTTTTGCGCGGCGGGGCGGACGACGAGCGCCGCACCTGTCGCATCAGCCAGACGTAAAGCCACGCCGAAAAGAGCGCGAGCAGGAGCGTGCCGGCGGAGATAAACGCCGTCTCCTTCGTCGCAAACATCAGCCCGGCCGACACGGCCGCGAGCAGCAGATAGTGGGCGCGCGGGCCGTCCGAGGCCCACACGGCCCAGACGGTCGCAACGAGCGCGAGCAGCATGAGCAGGAGCAACGACCAAGAGTAGAAGGGCGACGCGGTGGCGCGCGTGAGCAGGTACGTGACGCACACGAGCAGGACACCTGCGCCGGCCGCGACGAGGCCCGCCGTCTGCTGATTGAGATATGAGCGCGCACGCGTCTGCGTCTGCGCCGCGCCCTCGTAGAAGCGCAGGGTCGCCACGACGATGCCGAGCGTGAAGCAGATGAACAGCATCTCGTGGATGAAGTAGCGCGAGTTGTAGACCATGCCCGGCGAGACGGCGATGAGCGCGGCGGCCGAGAGCGCGCCGACTGCGCCGAGATAGCGCCGCAGCGCGAGCGCGAGCCAGACCAGACCGACGCCAAACAGGGCCGTCACGGCGCGCAGCGTCCAGGTGCCGAGCAGGTGGAAATGGTCGAGCGGGTAGGCGAGCGGCAGCGCGAAATAGTAGAGCGTCGGCCCGTGATAGTTCGCCGGGTCGTAGTGATAAACCCCTTGCCGCAGCAGGTTCAGGAGGAAGAAGCCGTTGACGCCCTCATCGTGGTGGAAGGGATTCAATTCCAGACGATAGACGCGCAGGAGCGCCGCGCCGAGCAGCACGGCGAAGCTCGCCAACTGCCAACCCCGCGCCGACAGTTCGGTTGCGGCGGGCGCGGGCAGCGCGGGCGCTTGCTGCTTCTGCGCGACGGCGGGCGACCCCTTACGGGCGCGTGACTTTGTAGAGGCGGTACTCACCTATCTCTCCGACCTGTGTGAAACGCGCGAAGTAAGCGTCGTTAACGCGCAAAGCGGCCCGCTCAAGCGGCCCGATGACGATGTAGGCAATGTTGTACTTCGCCAGCAGCGCGTCCGCATTGCTGCCACCCGCGTAGATGTTTTTAACTTCCGCCTCGCGGTCTTCGTACCTGATGCCCTGCGACCAGAGATGACCGCCGTAGCCTAAGAGCGTGCGCCGCCCTGCGAGGAAGACGGGGTGATTATAAGTCGGCGCGGTCAGGAACAGTGAGCGCGGCGGCGTCTGCTGATCGATCAACTCGGCGAAGGCGATGCCGGCGCGGTCGAACTCGCGCTGCTCCTCCGCGCCCGACGCGACGCGCCACACGTCGAGCGCGCCGGAGAGCGTCAGCGCGCCGAACAACGCGACGGCGGCGACGCGCACCAGCCCGCCCGCGATCTTATTCCATCCATGCTCTTGGCCGACGCGCCACAGGCGCACGACGAGGAGCGCGACGAGCGGCGTCGAGGCGACGTACCAGTAGAACAGCACCTTGATGTTGTCCCAGACGTAAGGCGACAGCTTCGTCACGTTCGCGCTGGCGAAGCAGAGCGTGAACGGCAGGTAGAACAGCAGCAGCCGCTTCGACATCATGTGCCCGCGCCACGCGAGCGCCGCCACGAGCGCCGGGATGAATAGCCCCGTGTTCCTGAGCCAGAACCAGACGACGTTTTGCTGGCCGCGATCCCAACCGAACGTCCATTCAAAGAAGCTGCCCGCTTTGACCGCGCTCGCGCGCGTCGCCCACCACATCTGCGGCAGCGCCAGCACAGACGCCGCCAGAAAGAACGCGAACCAGAGCCGCCAGCGCGGGAACAGCAGCGCCAGACACGCGCCCACCACCATCAACACCACGAACGTGTGCGCGTGTACGAGCGGCAAAAGCCCCGCGACCACGCCCGCCCCGATCATCCGGCGCAACGTGGCAGCGCGCACCGCACCGGGCAGCACCGAAAAGGGCCACGCCGGCAAAGGCGGTGCGTCGGCGCGCGCCGAAGCGTGTGCTGCGCCCTTGTGTCGTTCCTCCTTCGGCCGCTTAGCTCGCTTCCCTTTTCGTTCTTCGCCGCGCGCCGCCGTCGTCGCGCCCGCCCCGTCGGCTGCGCCCGCTTCAGGCTGATCAATCGTCCGCCACCAGACGGTGATGATGACGAGCGCAAGCGGCAGGCCCAAGAGCAGCGCGCGTTGCGGCACAAGCAGCGTCGTGACGGCGTTGCCCCAGCGATAGACGTTGTCGTAAGTGATCGTGTACTTGTGCGGCAGGTGCGCGAGCAGGTCGAAGAAAGGCCGCCCGTCGAGCCATTCGCGGGCAAAGACCAGCCAGCCCAAGCCGCCGCTCAGGAGCGTCAGCGCGACTGAGAGCAACGCCGCCGCCCGCTCGCGCGTAAGCTGCAAAGCGAAGCGGTAGAGCAGCCCCAAGAG
>DASVQA010000073.1:0-20436 GCA_036389375.1 Pyrinomonadaceae bacterium
CGGGGCGCGGCGGAGTTGAGATTTCAACTTTGAAATCTCAACTCCGCCGCGCCCCGCCTCGTTCTTTATGTTAGCGCAGCGACGCTGTCGCCGCGCCCTTATCGGCGTAGCCGCCAGCGTAAGTGATCACGCACATCAACCCGTAAGTCGAAGGCGGGCCGATGGCGACGCCCGCAACGCGAAAGTCCGAACTGAAGATGTTCTTGCGATGACCGCGCGACGGGATACCATCGTCAATGATCATGCCGACGACGGCCTCGCGCGCATCACCACTGTTGTAAGCGATGTTCTCGCCGATGGTCGTCTGCCATTCGCCATAGCGGCCCACACGCTGCTCCGGCAAACTCCCGTCCGACCCCTTGTGCCCCGTGTTGCCGCTCAGCCCCAAGTCGCGCGCGTGATCCCGCGCGCCCAGACTCATACCCTTCGCCGCGTTGAGTGGCGGCAACGGCTGCGCCGCACGTAGAAAACTGACCGCCTCGTCCAACACGCCTGTGCCCTCTTGCAGCGTGATCATCTTCGGCCCGACTTTAATCTGCTTGCCCGTCGCCGTCTGCTTCAACTGTTCGACGAGCGCCGCATACTGCTGCGGGTTGGCGCGCGCCCGGTTGATCTCGTTCAGTATGGCCAACTCTGCCGCCGACAGATAATCAACCTTCGGGGGCACAGGCTCGCGTCCGATGCTCGCTCGCAACGCACGCTGCGACAATCCAACGAGCCGCGCCGGCAGATGCAGGCGCACCACGATCAGCACCAGCAGCACGACGGCCAAAGGTGCGAGCAGATAGGGGATTCTGCGCTTCAAGATTGTTACTCCTCTAAAGTCAGGTGGCAAAAACTTCTAAGCGATCAGCTTAACCGGCGAGGTCTTACTTGATGGCGGACGATACTGCCTGACCTGCACGCGCGTCAAGCGTTGAGTGGGTGGACGAGCCAAAAATAAAGGCGGAGTTTCTCAACCCCGCCTTTATTGCCAGCGCGCAAATTAAATGAGCCGAGCAGGACTCGAACCTGCGACCCAGTGGTTAAAAGCCACTTGCTCTACCAACTGAGCTATCGGCCCGCGTTAAGCAAAGGCATTTTACATGTGGGACTAGCGCGCAGCAAGCGCGGCTTTGGTCTGGTTGTAAAGCCGACTTTTAACCACTGACGTAACAGCTTAACCCGCAAGCCAACCACCGAGCGCGGAAGCGCGGATGATGATGGTCTGGTCACGTTCGGGGCCGGTGGAGACGAGTCCGATCTGGACGCCGATGGCGGCGGAGAGAAATTCGACGTAGGCGCGGGCGTTCTTGGGGAGCGCGTCCAGATCAGTTGTGCCGACGGTCGAGGTCTGCCAGCCGGGGAGCGTCTCGTAGACGGGTTCGATGCGGCGCAGTTCGGCGGCGACGGCCGGGAAGGTGTCGAGCGTCTGCCCGGCCAGTTTATAACCGACACAGACCTTGATCTCGTCGAGCGCATCAAGCACGTCGAGCTTCGTTAAGGCGACGGAGGTGAAGCCGTTTAGTTCGGCGGCGTAGCGTGTGGCGAAGGCGTCGAACCAGCCGCAGCGGCGCGGGCGACCAGTTGATGCGCCGTATTCACGCCCGCGCTCGCGGATGAGTTGGCCGAGTTCCGCCTCGCCTTCGAGCATCTCGGTCGGAAAGGGCCCCTCGCCCACGCGCGTCGTGTAGGTGCGGACGATACCGAGTACGCCGTTGATGCGGTGCGGCGCGAGGCCCGTGCCGATGCTTGCGCCCCCGGCGGTCGTGCTCGAAGAGGTGACGAACGGATACGTACCGTGATCCACGTCGAGCAGCGTGGCCTGCGCGCCTTCGATGAGGATGGAGCGACCGTCGGCGGCGGCGCGGTTCAGATAGTGCATCGTGTCGGCGATGAAAGGCGCGAGCCGTTCGGCGAGCGGCGCAATCTGATCGAAGACTTCGTCCGCCTTGAGCGGCTGACCTTTATAAGCTTCGATGACGCGGTTGGCGTCTTCCAGATTGCGTTCGATGCGCGCGCGCAGGACTTCGGGCACGAGTGCGTCGGCGACGCGTATGCCGCGCCGCCCGGCTTTGTCTTCGTAAGCCGGGCCGATGCCGCGCAGGGTCGTGCCGACGCGCTCGTTGCCGAGCCGTTCTTCGCTGGTGTGATCGAGCGCGCGATGATAAGGCAGAATCAGGTGTGCGCGTGAACTGACGAGCACGCGCTCCGGCGTGACCACCACACCTTGCGCGGCGAGCCTGTCGGCCTCTTCAAAAAATGCCTTCGGATCGATCACCATCCCATTGCCGAGTACACAGGTCTTACCTTGATGGATGATGCCCGACGGGAGGAGGTGTAAGACAAAGGAGCGGTCGCCGACCTGCACGGAATGGCCGGCGTTGTGCCCGCCCTGATAGCGCGCGACCACGTCGAAGCGCTCCGCCAGCAGGTCAACGATCTTGCCCTTGCCCTCGTCGCCCCACTGCGCGCCGACGACCACGATTGTATGAGCCATGAGAGAGTAGTCAGTAGTCAGTAGGTCTTTAGCGCCGGGCCCTTCGGCCTCAGTCGCCAGCCATCAACGTCAGCCATGTGTTACTACTGACTACTGGCTACTGACTACTTCGTTCAGCTTGCTTTGCCCCGCTTGATCGGTTTTTCGATGAAGTAGAAGCTGCATGAGCCGCGCACTTCGCGCAGGTCGCGCTGGTCAATGGGGAAGTAGCGGCAGGCGTTGGGCCGGTCTTCGTAGATGCCGCAGGTGGCTGTGCCGTCCGTCTCTTTCTTGAGGAAGGGGCACTTGTACAGGATTTCGCAGCACGCGCCGCAGCGGTTGCATTCGCCGCGCCGGAGCGAGAGCGCCTCGATGACCTCCTGCTTGCGCAGGTTGGTGCGCAGGAAACGGCGGAGTTTGCCCTGCGCCTGCCGGGCGCGAAAGCGCGCGTCTTCCTGCACGGCGCGCAGCCGCTTCGCCGCGGCCAGCCGTTCTTCCAGCGTGCGCCGCTTGCTCTGTATCGGGCGAATGTTTGTGAGTGGTTTCATCAGCACGTCCGCCAGCCTTGCGCCGCCAACCACACGCGGCGCACTGCCTTGTTCAGCCTGCCAGACATTAAGCCTTGGCCGCGCCGCTCGTGGCGTTGACGTGTTTATCAATCATGCGCGAGATGGCTTCTTTTGAGGTTGCGCCGACGATCCGCTCCTCCTCTTTGCCACCCTTGAAGAGAATCAACGTCGGGATGCCCTTGATGCCATACTTTTGCGAGACCGTCGGGTTGTCGTCCACATTGAGTTTGACGACCTGCGCTTGCCCCGCGTACTTCTCCGCGACCGCGTCCACCGTCGGCGCGAGCATCCGACACGGCGCACACCACGCCGCCCAGAAATCTACGAGCACCGGCTGCTCGGATTTGAGCACGTCCGTCTCAAAGCTGCTGTCGCTTACGTCGTTGACATGTTCACTCATATTAGTGTCTCTCCTTATTCTCTCGCGCCCCGCGCCACCTGCGAACCTCGCAAGACTTTAAGCGGGCCGCGCTAAAACTTTAGACCTCGCTCACGTTTGCGCCACAGCCTGATAAAGCTCGACGTACTTGCGCGCCGCCGCCTGCCATGAATTGTCGGCCCGCATGCCGTTTAACTGAAGCGTGCGCCAACTTGCGGGTTCGGCATAACAGTAAAGAGCTTCGTAAATGCTGCCCAAGAGCGCCTCCGCCGTGTAGGGCCGAAACTTGAAGCCGTTACCTGTGGCGCGGGCGCGGGCGAAGTTTTCGACCGTGTCGTCCAAGCCGCCCGTCGCGCGCACAACCGGCACAGTGCCGTAGCGCATCGAGTACATCTGGTTCAACCCGCACGGCTCGTAGAGCGACGGCATCAGAAAGATGTCCGCGCCGGCCTCGATCTGGTGTGCCAGCGGTTCGCCCGCGAAACCCTTGTAGATGCCGACGCGGTGCGGCGTCTGATCCCTGAGCGCCTGTAAAAAATCTTCGTACTCCTGCGCGCCCGCGCCGAGCGCGATGAAGAACGCGCCGGTCTCAAGGATGCGCGCCGCCGCCTGCTGGATCAGGTCGTAGCCTTTTTGCGCCACGAGCCGCGAGATGATCGCCAGCACAGGCCTGTCCAACTCTTCCGGCAGGCTGAAGCGGCGCAGCAGATCGCGTTTGCACTCGCGCTTGCCCGTAAGATCGTCGGCGGTAAAGTGCGCCGCGATGTGCGGGTCGGTCGCCGGATTCCACACGTCGTAGTCCACGCCGTTCGTGATGCCGACGAGGCGTCCGCGCCGCAGGCGCAACAGCCAGTCGAGACCGTAACCCTGTTCGGGCGTCTGAATCTCGTCAGCGTAACGCCGGCTGACGGTCGAGAGCATGTCGCTCAGCATCAGCCCCGCCTTGAGCGCCGACGCCGCGCCTTCGTGCAAAAAAGCGTCATGCACCTCGCCGTAAGCGAAGCCGAGCGCAGCGAGTGCGCCCGGATCGAACGTGCCCTGATATGCGAGATTGTGAATTGAAAAGAGCGTGCGCGTGCGCGCGTAGTAGGGGTCGCCGCTGCGGCGGCGCGCTTTCAGTTCCGCCATGGCGAAACCGGCCGGCCAGTCGTTGCCGTGTACTACGTCGGGCGGCGGGCCCAGACGGCGCAGGAGCGCGAGCGCCGCACGACAGAAGAAGGCGAACCGCTCGTGGTCGTCGCGGAAACCATAGATACTCGACCGCGCGAAGTATTCGGGCGCATCGATCAGAAAGGTCGGCGCGCCGATGGTGTCTAAGCTGTACCAGACGGCAGCCCGACGCGTCGTGCCCATCCATTCGACAGCCAGATTGTCAAAAAGCTGTTCGCGGACAAGCCCGCGATCCGTCTGTGCGTAGAGCGGAAGCACGAGGCTCACGTCCACGTCGCCCACGGCCCGGAGCGCCTTCGGAAGCGCGCTGGCCACGTCGCCCAAGCCGCCGGTCTTGGCGAACGGTACAGCTTCAGACGTGAGTATTGCGACGCGCAAGACTCTTCACCCGACACCCGTCCGCCGGTGTCTGACGACGAGCAACTAAACTGCACAGCACAGGGAAGCCATACTATGCCGAGCGCCGGCCGCGTTGTCAACTTAAAAGCAGTGCCGGGTGACAGGTGCCGAGTGACGAGTAAAAAACTCTGTTCCTTGCTCGTCACCCGGCACTCATCACCCGGCACTGCTTGATTAGCTTTGCATCGAAGCCAGAAATTCGGCGTTCGACTTGGTCTTGCCGAGGCGTTCAAGCACGACTTCCATCTGCTCGACGGGTGAGAGCGGATTCAGGACGCGCCGCATAACCCAGATGCGCGCGAGGTCTTCCTTGCTGATCAGGAGTTCCTCCTTGCGCGTGCCGGAGCGCTGGATGTCTATGGCCGGGAAGAGGCGCTTGTCGATCAAACGGCGGTCGAGATGGATTTCGCAGTTGCCCGTGCCTTTGAACTCTTCAAAGATCACGTCGTCCATGCGCGAGCCGGTGTCTATCAGTGCGGTCGAGATAATGGTGAGCGAGCCGCCCTCTTCGATGTTGCGCGCCGCGCCGAAGAACCGCTTCGGGCGCTGCAAGGCGTTCGCGTCAATACCGCCGGAGAGGATTTTGCCCGACGGCGGCACGACCGCGTTGTGTGCGCGCGCAAGACGCGTGAGAGAGTCGAGCAGGATAACCACATCGCGTTTGTGTTCGACGAGGCGCTTGGCCTTTTCGATCACCATGTCGGCGACCTGCACGTGGCGCGTCGGCGGCTCGTCAAAGGTCGAGGAGATGACCTCGCCGTTGACCGAGCGCTGCATGTCGGTTACCTCTTCCGGGCGCTCGTCAATGAGGAGCACGATGAGCGAGACTTCCGGATGATTCTGCGTGATCGAGTTGGCGATGGCTTGCAGCATCATCGTCTTGCCGGTGCGGGGCGGCGCGACGATGAGGCAGCGCTGCCCTTTGCCAATCGGCGTGACGAGATCGATGACGCGCGGCACTAGATTTTCCGGCTGCGTCTCCATCATGAGCCGCTCGTCCGGATAAAGCGGCGTCAGATTGTCGAAGAAGACTTTCTCACGCGCCTGATCGGGCGCTTCAAAGTTGATCGCCTCGACCTTGATGAGCGCGAAATAACGCTCGCCCTCTTTGGGCGGGCGAATCTGACCGGAGACGGTGTCGCCGGTGCGCAGGTCGAATTTGCGAATCTGCGAGGGGCTGACGTAGATGTCGTCGGGGCCGGGCAGATAGTTGTATTCGGGTGCGCGCAGGAAACCAAAACCGTCGGGCAGCGTTTCGAGCACGCCCTCCGAGAAGATCAAACCGCTCTTCTCGGTCTGCGCGGCGAGGACTTTGAAGATCAGTTCCTGTTTGCGCATGCCGGTCGCGCCGGGCACGTCCAGGTCTTTGGCGATCTGCGTCAGCTTCGAGATCGACAAATCCTTCAGCGTGCCGAGATTGAACGCCTCGCCGGACGATTCGATATATTCGCGTTCTTCGACCGGCTCAGGCGGCACTTCGACGGCGGCGGCCGAAGCCCCGCGTTTGCCATTGCCGCCGTCGCCCGCGCCATTGGCGCTGCTACTGCTGCTACTGCGTGTGCGTGTTGTACGTTGTGACATTTCTTTCTCTTCTCTTCAGCGAGCGGCGGCAACTCTTAAACGGGGGCCGACGCTTCGGTTCTAGCCACGAGTTGTGTCCAACTCGTGTCGTGTTGCTGTCAATGCGATTGAATTGCAAGTAATCAATCGGATGAATGCGGATGATTACGGGATTTAATGCCCTGGGTGCGCGAACATGGCGCAGGCGGGCAGTGTATGTCCAGCGGTTGAGTTGCGAGGGATTGCGCGAGGCACTAACTAGAGCCTCGCGGGCAAATGAACTCACTAACTGTCACGCGGGGATTTGGTCAGCGTCCCTTTGGATGCTCGGAGTCGTCCACGCGTCGCCTGTTGAAATCGCGTAATTTTCAAACGGGGGCTTGTGAGACAGCCAAGGCCGCTGTGATCGCGCGCCAGACGCGGTCGCGGCCCAGCCCGGTCGGGGCGGCGTAGGCGACAACCCTTTCAGCCAGACCGGCGGGCGCGGGTAATGTCTGCGTGATGCGCCCGAGGCTCTTGCGCAGTTCGTTTTGCGAGAGCTTATCGGCCTTCGTGGCCACAATCAGGTGTGGCTTGGCATGAGCGACTAACCACTCATGCAACTGCACGTCCAATTTTGTGGGATCGTGACGCGAATCTACGACGTGAATTGATAGCACAAGGTCGCGCCGCTTGGCAAGGTAGCCGGTCACAATTTCGCCCCACGACCGCCGAATCGCTTCGGGCACGCGCGCATAGCCGTAGCCCGGCAGATCGACAAACCGAAATTTTTTATTCAGCAGGAAAAAGTTCAACGCCTGCGTCCGCCCCGGCGTCGAACTGGTGCGCGCCAGCCCCTTCACGCCGAGTAGGGAATTGATCAAACTCGACTTGCCCACGTTCGACCGGCCCAAAAAAGCCACCTCCGGCAAAGCGCCCGCCGGCCACTGGTCTTCCGCAAACGCGCTCTTGATAAATTCGGCGCTGGAAATTTTCATAAGACAGTAACGAGTGGCGCGTGACAAGTGACAAACTGGGACGAGGTTTTCAACTCGTCACTTGCCACTTGTCACGCGTTCCCGTGCTTAGGCCGTTGCTTCCTGTGCCTGCTGCGGTTGCTCGGCGCGCATGGCGGCAAAGCGGCGGAAGCGTTCGCGTATGTCGGCGAGCCGCTGGTCTACGTTGGGCAGACCCATCACGAGCTTTTCGAGATGCTGGAAGCTGTGCGGGCTGAAATGCGCGCGCATGTCGGCGAGGAAGGGTTGCAGCTTGGCGAAGACGACCAGGTGTTCGCCGTTCGCGTCGTGGAACATAGCCTCGTCAATCGCGCCATGATTGACGAGCGAAGCGGCCATCTCCCAGTAGGATGTGACCATGCGGAAATAGGCGCTCGTCTGTTCGTTCATCAGCACGCCGAGGATGTCCTGCATGCTGTCGGGATTGAAGCGGATCATCCAGTCGCGCGCCTGCCGCATCGTCTCTTCGCGCCGCAGATCGTAGAGCTTGAGGATCAGGTCAGCGCCCTTGTGTTTGCTTTTGCTCATGTGCTTGTTGCTCCTTAATCAAAGCGCGCCCCGCCGCCCGCGAGCGACGGGGCGCGGAAGTGAAATAGCTGTTTGACCCTGATGGTGAATTGAAGGGCGCGAGTGCTCGCTAAGACGCACCGGCCCGGCGGGAAGCAAGCTGTCCGGCGGGCAAGAGTCGAAGCGCGGGCGTCAGGTTAGCAACCGACGCCGCGCGCCCGCGTGTCTTCTGCTAGTGTTAGTCGGCCATCGTCGTCGGCGTGCCCTGTGCGGGCGGCGGCGTCCAGATGGGCGGCTGCGCCGCGGCCGCATCCGTCGTCGCGCCGTCGGTCGGGCACGCCTCTTCCAGCGCGTGCGCGAGCACCTCGTCAATCGTTTCGACGAGCCGCACGTCAAGCGTGTCGAGCACTTCCGGCGGCACTTCCGTCAAATCCTTCTCGTTGTCCTTCGGCAGAATCAGCGTCGTGACGCCGAGCCGGTGCGCGGCGAGCAACTTCTCCTTGATGCCGCCGACCGGCAGCACGCGCCCGCGCAGAGTGATCTCGCCCGTCATCGCTACCTCTTTGCGTACGGGCACGCGCATCAGCGCGGACGCCATCGCGGTCGCCAGCGTGACGCCGGCAGAAGGTCCGTCTTTAGGGATCGCGCCTTCGGGGATGTGGACGTGCAGGTCGCGCTTGCGTATGTGGCTCAGACTCATGCCGAGCCGTTCAGCGCGCGCCTTGATGCAAGTCAGCGCGGCGGCGGCCGATTCCTGCATGACTTCACCGAGCTTGCCGGTCAGTTGCACCTGTCCGCGCCCATTTGTCAGCGTTGCTTCAATCTGCAAGACCTCGCCGCCCACTTCAGTCCAGGCGAGTCCGAGCGCAAGCCCGATCTCGCTCTCGGCCGCAGCCTTCTGCTGCCGGAACTTGATGGGCCCCAGCATCTCGCGCACGCGTTCGGCCGTGACGATCTCTTTGAAGCCTTCGCCGGCTTGTTCACCGACGAGCTTGCGCGCGACCTTGCGGCAGCATGAACCGATCTCGCGCTCGCAGTTGCGCACGCCCGCCTCGCGCGTGTAGGAGCGTATGATCTCAAGTATGCCTTCGTCGGTAAACTCGACCTGCTCGACCGATAGTCCGCTGCCCTCGGCCTGCTTCGGCACGAGATGGCGCTTGGCGATCTCCAACTTTTCGCGCTCGGTGTAGCCCGACAGGCGCAGAATTTCGAGCCGGTCTTGCAGCGCGGGCGGGATCGTGTGCAGCACGTTCGCCGTGGCGATGAAGAAGACCTTGGAGAGATCGTACTCTACGTCGAGATAGTGATCCTGAAAGGTGTTGTTCTGTTCGGGGTCGAGCACTTCGAGGAGCGCCGCCGACGGGTCGCCGCGAAAATCCGCGCCGAGTTTGTCCACCTCGTCGAGCAGGATGAGCGGGTTGACCGTGCCGGCCTTCTTCATCATCTGGATGATCTGACCGGGCAGCGCGCCGATGTACGTCCGGCGATGACCGCGAATCTCTGCCTCGTCGCGCACGCCGCCCAGCGAGAGCCGCACGAACTTACGCCCGGTCGCTTTGGCGATTGACTTGCCTAGAGAAGTCTTGCCGACGCCGGGCGGGCCGACGAAGCAGAGGATCGAGCCTTTCGGATTTTTGACCAACTGTCTGACGGCCAGATGTTCAAGGATGCGCTCCTTGATCTTCTCCAAACCGTAATGGTCGTCGTGCAAGACCTCTTCGGCCTTCTTCAGGTCTTTAATCTCTTTCGACTTCTGTTTCCAGGGCACACTCAACAGCCAGTCAATGTAGGTGCGCGAGACCGTGCCTTCGGCCGACATCGGCGGCATGGCTTCGAGGCGGTGGAGTTCTTGCAGCGCCTTCTCCTTCGCCTCTTCGGTCATGCCCGCTTCTTCGATCTTCTTGCGCAGGTCTTCCATCTCGGCCTTCTCGTCCTTGCGTCCGAGTTCCTTGTGGATGGCCTTGATCTGCTCGTTTAAGTAATACTCTTTCTGCGCCTTCTCCATCTGCCGCTTGACGCGCGCCTGAATGGAGCGATCAAGTTGCCGCTTTTCGACTTCCGTCTCCAGAATTTCGATCAAGCGTTGCAGCCGCCCGTGCAGCGAGAAGATTTCCAAGAGGCCTTGTTTGTCTTCGACCGAGATGCGCAACTGCGACGCGAGCGCGTCCGCCAGATGCGACGGGTCTTGATTACGGAGCGCCGTCTGCAACGCATCGGTCTGCGCTTCCGGCGCAAGCCGCATGTGCTGTTCGACGAGTTGCGCGATGCGCTGCGTGAGCGCCTCGACGCGCTGCCCGGCTTCGGGCGCGGTGGGCGCACGGCGCACGGTCGCGGTAAACGCGCCGTTGTCGTTGTCCACGCGAATCGTCGTTGCGCGCTCGCGTCCCTCGACCACCACCTTGATCTGCCCGTTCTCCTGCTTGGTCGCTTGCAGGATGCGCGCGATTGTTCCGACGCCGTAAATCTGCGTGGGCGCGGGATCGTCAATCGAGGCGTCGTGCTGCGTGGCGAGGAAGATCGTGCGGTCGGTGGTGAGCGCCTGTTCGAGCGCGCGGATCGAGCCGGGCCGGCCGATCTTGAACGCGACCTTCGTAAACGGGAAGATAACGACATCGCGGATCGGCACCATCGGCAGGCGCGCAATATCCGCAGGCGTGCGATCAGAATATTCTTCCATAAAACTGTATGACTGCTTTCCTCTTCGAGACTACAACCGGGGCCCGCAGTCGCCCGCACGCCCATTCCTCAGACAAATAAGATTCTAGACGATTTCAAAAGAACGCGCCACTGAGGGGTAATGACAAATGACAAGTGACGAGTGACAAGTTAAAACTTCTAGCTTGTCACTCGTCACTTGGTTGCTCGCTCGGCGCGGCTGCTAGGCGGCGGCGTCGTCCACGCCGGTCAGCGCTTCGCCGGGCATGGCGCGGCGGCGCTCGACCATCTCGCTGGTGATGACAAACTCTTTGGTGCGCTTCTGTGAGGGCAGCGTGTACATGGCGTCCAAGAGTAGCTCCTCCATGATCATCATCAAGCCGCGCGCGCCCACCTTGCGCTCGACCGCCTGTCGGGCAATCGCTTTGAGCGCGTCGTCCGTGAAGCGCAGGCGCACGCTGTCGTACTCGAACTTCTTCTGATACTGCTTGATGAGTGCGTTCTTCGGTTCGGTGAGAATGCGGATCAGCGCGGCTTCGTCCAATTCGTGCAGGACGCCGGTCACGGGCAGACGGCCGACGAACTCAGGGATGAGGCCGTATCTGACCAAATCCTCCGGCTGCACGGCCGCGATAGCGTCCGCATAACGCGTGGCGCTGCCTTTGACCTCGGCGCGGAAGCCGAACGACTTGTTCCGCATGCGGCGCTCGACAACTTTTTCTAGCCCGACAAACGCGCCGCCGCAGATAAAGAGGATGTTCGTCGTATCAACGGGGAAGAACTCTTGATGCGGGTGTTTGCGCCCGCCCTGCGGCGGGACGTTGGCCACCGTGCCCTCCAGAATTTTCAGGAGCGCCTGCTGCACGCCTTCGCCCGACACGTCGCGCGTGATCGAAGGGTTCTCGTCCTTGCGGCAAATCTTATCAACTTCATCAATGTAGATGATCCCCTGCTGCGCGCGCTCCACGTCGCCATTCGCGGCCTGCAACAGCTTCAGGATAATGTTCTCCACGTCTTCGCCGACGTAGCCCGCTTCCGTCAGCGTCGTCGCGTCCACGATGGTGAAGGGCACGGAGAGCATGCGCGCCAGCGTCTGCGCGAGCAGCGTCTTGCCCGTGCCGGTCGGGCCGATGAGCAGAATGTTCGACTTCTGGATCTCGACCTCGGAGCGGCGGCGCGCGATCTCGATCCGCTTGTAGTGCTGATAGACGGCGACGGCGAGCCGCTTCTTCGTCTCGTCCTGCCCGATCACATATTCGTCGAGGAAGGATTTAATCTCGTGCGGCTTGGGCAGCGGCGGCCGCGACGCGACGGCTTCCGCCTGCTGGTCGTCCGTGATGATCTCGTTGCAGATGTCAATGCATTCGTTGCAGATGTAGACGGTCGGGCCGGCAATGAGTTTCTTCACTTCGTTCTGCGACTTGCCACAGAACGAACAGCGCAGCGTATCATCGGTTCGACGTACCATAAGCTTCAGGGGACTCCGAGGTCTCGACCTTTTAGGTTTGGCTCAGCTTGTCAAGTTGAACTGACCGGACGGGCGGGCGCGCTTGAGCGTTAAATCTGGGGAGCGACCCTCAAGGCGCTGTCCACGGAAAACTACTATAGCATGAAAAAGCGCGGGCGTGGTGAGTTAGGACGCGCCCGCGCAAACTTCTAAACGCCGTGCGGCTACTCGCGGTGGACGATCACTTCGTCAATCAGGCCGTACTCTTTAGCCTGCATCGCGGACATGATGCGGTCGCGCTCCACGTCGCGCTCGATCATGTCGTAGGACTGACCCGTGTGCTTGGCAAGGATGTTCGAGGTCAATTCGCGCATGCGGATGATCTCTTCGGCCTGAATGCGGATGTCGGTAGCTTGGCCCTGCGCGCCGCCCGAAGGCTGATGGATGAGGATGCGCGAGTTCGGCAGCGAGAACCGTTTGCCTTTCGCGCCCGCCGCCAGCAAGAGCGCCGCCATCGAGGCACACTGTCCGACGCAGATCGTGGTTACGTCGGGCCGGATAAACTGCATCGTGTCGTAGATGGCCATGCCGGCCGTGATCGAGCCGCCCGGACTGTTGATGTAGAGATTGATGTCCTTCTCCGGGTCTTCTGCTTCGAGAAAGAGCAGTTGCGCGACGATTAGATTCGAGATCATATCGTCAATCGGCGTGCCGATGAAGATGATGTTGTCTTTAAGGAGGCGCGAGTAGATGTCGAAGGCGCGTTCGCCGCGCGACGTTTGCTCCACCACCATCGGGACTAATGCCATAACTTGTAACTCCGAACCTCTGCTGCGGTCGTTAACCTTGTTCCTGCGTCTGCGCTTCGCCGCCGGCCGCCGCGCTCGCCTGCTGCTCGGCTGACGCGTCCTCGCTGGCTGGCGCGGCGTCCGCCTCGGCGGCAACTTCAGCCGGCGCAGGTTCTTCTTCGCGCCACTCTTCGTCGCTCACCTGGGCCGCATCAATGATCAAATCGAGCGCCTTGCGATGCCGCAATCTGTCGGCGATGCTACGTTCGCCCCCCTGCTTTGTCAAGGCAGCACGCACTTGCTCTACAGACTGGCGCGTGCCCTGCGCGATGCGCTCGATCTCCTGCTCGATCTCTTCGTCTGCGACTTCCACCTGCTCGGCCTCGGCGATGCGCTCCAACAGGATCGAGCCGCGCAAATCCTCGGTCGCCTGCGCCGTAAAGATGCCCTGCATGTTGTCCCAACTGAACTCCGGGCTGCGCGGATCAAGCCCGTGCTGCATCATGTCGCGCACGGCGGATTCCAAGAGCCTGCGTGCCTGACTCTTGACGAGCGATTCGGGCACTTCAAACTGGTGCGCCGCGATGAGTTGCCGCATCACTTCATCGCGCACGCGCTGGTCGGCCTCAAACTTCGCGCGCATTTCCAGATCGAGGCGCAGCTTCGCCCGCAGATCAGAGAGCGACTCGAAGTCTTCGCCGAGGCTGCGCGCCCATTCGTCATCCAACTCCGGCAGTTCCTTGCGCCTGACGGCCGTGACCGTCGCCGTGTACTCGATCTCTTTCCCCGCCAGTCCCTGCGACGAAAAATCTTCAGGATAGGCGACGCGAAATGTCTTTACGTCGTCAACCTGCACGCCGAGCAGATTGTTGGTAAATTCCGGTACGACGCCGTCACCGCCGAGCACCACTTCCACCGCCTCGACGTTGATGTCGTCCGGCTCCTGCGGCGCAACGTACTTACCGAGAAAATCAACCGTCACAGTATCGCCCAACTCCGCGCCGCGATCCTCGACCGACTGCAAAGCCGCCGACGATTCGCGCAACTGCCCGACCCATTCGTCCACCGTCTCGTCTGTCACGGGGCGCACGCGCCGCACGGCTGCCACGCCCTTGTACTCGCCCAACTCGACTTCCGGCAGCACCTCCACGTGCGCGTGGAGCGCGAGCGGCTGATCGCCGAGTTTGTCCAACCCCTCGTTGTTCTCAAGGTGTATGTCAGGCTCGCCAATGACATTCAGTTTGCTCTCGATGACGGCGTCTTGGATCGCCTGCGGCACAAGGTTCTGCACCACCTCGCCGCGAATCTCATTCTTGAAGCGCGCCCGCACGACCGAGCGCGGTGCGTGTCCTTTACGGAAGCCCGGCACGTTAGCCAGCGCCGCATAACGGTCGCTCACGCGGTCGTACTCGGCGCGCACATCGGCCGCGTCGATCTCGATCTTCAACTCTTTGCGCGTCGGCGAATGATCAATCAACTCTGTCTTCATAAATCTAAGCGTCCGCTTTCTCAACGATGAATGATGAACGCGGAACGATGAAATAATGACCCCTCAACTTTCATCGTCCCGCGTACATTGTCTCTTGCTTAATGCCGGGGGCGGGACTCGAACCCGCACGCCTTGCGGCACAGGCTTCTAAGACCTGCGCGGCTGCCAGTTACGCCACCCCGGCAGGAACTTGATCGCACGAAGCAGTTAAATTAAAGGATTGAAGCGTGAAAGTCTAGCGAGCACTCTTGCACCGCCGGCACCCGCTGACCGTCTGATGAAACGAGCGCCCTGACTTGTGCCGCAGTTGGTCTTGCGGCCCGCAATCGGCTTGGCGGACGACGCGGGCGCGGGCCCTATGTGCGCGCTTGCAAATATCTGCCGGCCGGTTACACTCAGCGTTAAATAAGAACAACAGCGCGCGGTGTGTAAGGGAGGGACGTTGGCAAAGATCGCTTATTCGGGGCTGCCGAACTGTTACCGGCTGGCGAACGATACCGTCGAAGTCGTCGTGACGACCGACGTGGGGCCACGCATCCTGCGCTACGCGCTGCACGGCGCGGAGAACATGCTCGGCGAAGTGCCGGGCGTGGTGCTGACGACGGCGCTCGGCGACTGGCAGCCGTGGGGCGGGCACAGACTCTGGGCCGCGCCCGAAGCCATGCCGCGCTCTTACGCGCCGGACAATGCGCCGCTCAGCTACACAACCGACGGCGCGCGCGCCGTGCACCTGACCGCGCCACCCGAAGCACAGGTCGGCATACAGAAGGAGATGCTCGTCACGCTCGACGCGACCGGCAGCGGCCTGACCGTCGAGCAGCGCATCACGAATCACAACCTGTGGCCCGTGGAACTCGCGTTGTGGGGCATCACGATCTTGCGCGGCGGCGGCGAGGTCATCATTCCGCACGAGCCTTTCCGCACATGGAGTCAGGAGTTGCTGCCTGCGCGCCCGCTCGTGCTGTGGCACTACACGGACATGGCCGATGCGCGTTTCACGTTCGGCAGTCGTTACGTGCGCCTGCGCACGGACGCGCGCGCCGAAACTCCGCAGAAGATCGGCGCACTCGATAAGCAGGGCTGGGCCGCCTATCGCCAAGCTGACCAGCTTTACGTCAAACTGTTCGACTACGAAGCGGGCGCAACCTACCCGGACTACGGCTGCAACGTCGAGACCTACACTAACGCCGATTACGTCGAACTCGAATCACTCTCGCCCCTGCGCCACCTCGCAGCCGGTGCAACTGCCACGCACACGGAACGCTGGCATCTCTTCGCCAACGTCGAGCCGGACGCGCCCGATGAGGCCAGCCTGCAACAGACCATCGAACCATTGATCGCACAGGCTGAACACGCAAGCGCGCGCTGATGCAGCTTGCACCAGCGCGCGCCCGTGCGGGTTTCATGCTCTGCTTTACGAAGCGCCGAAGCGTTGGCGATATTCTGCCGAGTTCACAAAGCCGTTGACCATCGTGCGGAAGTCGCCGGGGTGCGTGTTGAGATAGTTGAGCCACGCGTTGAACCCGGCCTGTTCGGGATTGCGGCGCAGGTAGCCGAAATACTCTGCAAGCACGAAGGCGCGGTTGAACGTGGCCACGTCGTTCACGAAGCGCGGATTCTCGACGATGTCCGTCAACACCTGCGCGCGGGTCTTCACGTTCGTGTTCAGATCGTTGACGAGTTGATCGCGGTTCTGAATCGGCACGCCCGTATTGCTAATCAGGCGATCCACGAATTGCGCGTTGGTGAGCGCGTCGAGCGTGGCGCGCGCCTCGTTGCGTTGCAGGAAGTTGGTCGTGAAATTCGCTTTCGCCGTGTTGGAATCGCCCGCGCTCGCGCCGTTCAAGGTGGACAGATCGCCGCTGAACTCGCCATAGAGCGGGTCGCGGCCGAAGGCGGCGCGATAGTTGCGAATGGCAAAGTAGCCTTTGCTCTGATACTCCGGCGAGCCGAAGAAAGATTGCGAGACGGTCACGCGGTCGCAAGCCGTGTTGCCGTTTGCGCAACCGTTGAGCAGATTCACCCACGCGTTGAAGCCGGCCGTGTCCGGCTCGCGGTTCAGAAAGTCGAGATACTGCTGGCGGACGAAGAACTGCGTATCGTCAATCGGGTTGGCCGTCGTCGGCGCGGTGTCATTGTCCGTGATGGTCAACTCCGCCATGTTCGGGCTGCCGAGTCCCGTGCCCGCACCCGTCGGGTTGCTGAGCGCGATGTTGACCGTCTCGTCGCCTTCAACGAAGCGGTCGTCTACGAGCGGGATGCGGAAGGTCTTGCTCGTCTCGCCGGGGTTAAAGGTCAGTTTGCCGACGGCGATCTCGTAGTCGTTCTTCTGGCTGGCATGGCCCGTGGCAGGTTCGTCAAAGGTGGCGTAGTTGACGGTGGACGTGCCTGAGACGTTGCCCGCACGCGTGACCGTGATCTGGATGCTGCCGCTACCTTCGCTGATGCTCGCGTCGGCGGAACTGAACTGGATGAGATTGGTGGCGGTGGCGATCGTCGGCTTGAGCGAGCCGAAGAGGCCGTGTTTTTCTTCGGCCGGGCCGGCGCTGAAATAGAGCGTGTTCGGGTCGCCGCCGTTGCCGCCGTTGCCAAAGGTGAGGGCCCACAGTTCGTCAATCTCGATGGGTTCGCCCGCCTCGTTCTGAAGCGGGCCGAGCAACGCGCCCGTCGTCACGTTGAAGGCGTGGATGCTCGGGTTGCCTTCGCCAAAGTTGCCGACTAAGAGTTGATTGCCGAAGAGGCCGAAAGAGGCGGGAGCGATGACCATGCCCCAAGGCGAGTTGAGCGGGCCGTTATTGATGCCGAACGTCGAGTCGCGCACGCCGTTAAAGTCGAACCGCCGGATGAAGCCGTTGCCGACGCCCTCTTCGTCGCGTCCGTCCGCGCCCACTTTGGCGTAGGCGACGTAGAGCTTGCCGCCAAGGCTCTGAATGTTGAAGGGGTGATAGGTGTTTCCCGGTGTCGCCGGGATGCTCGAATCGCTGAACGGAAAACTGGCTGCCGGCTGAAGGGTGAACGTGCTGTTATAGACATCAATCTTGCCGTTGGCGAAGTCGGCGGCGTAGAGGAAATTCGCCGTGCCGTTGTTGCCGATGGCGAGACCTGTGTATTTGGTATTGGCCTGCGTGGCGGCCACCTGCGCGACGGTCGAGCCGGCGGCGGGCACGTTCGGATTCCAACCCGTGATCTGGCCGTTCAGCGAGTCGAAGATAAAACGCGCCGCCCCGGAGGCGCTGCCGTTTGCGACGACGAAATCGCTCGTGCCGTTGGCGACCCCGCCCGTCGGGCGGCCACCCGGAATGGTGATAAACGGCATGCCCGGCTGCTTGAAGAAGACGATGCTGCCCACGTCGCCGCGATAGAGCGAAGATGTGCTCGTGCCGTTGTTCACCAGCCAGAACGGACTGGTCGCCGTCAGGGTGACGCCCCACGGATTGACGAGCATCGGGTCTTCGATGAGGGCTAGGCCGGGCAGGTCGGAGACGAGATTGGTCTGCCGGTATGCCGAACCCGGCACGATGACGGGGATCGCGGTTGCATCTTGGCCGCTCTCCGTGTGCGTGGCCACCTGCGCGGGCGAGCCGGCGAGCACGAGCAAGCCGAGCAGACAGATCAGACAGAGGCCGAGCAGCTTACGTCTGGATTGATATGTGCTAAGCAGATGAGACATGTTTGGCGACCTCCTAAAGGCTGGCTGGGACTGGAAATTCCGGCCGCGTGCTTCGTCGGCCCAAACCGACCAGCGTTTGCGGCCCGCAGACACAGACGCGCGCGGTAATGAAATTGACTCGAACGACCTGAGCCGCGTTGGACACATGCCACGAGTCGCGCTCAGGCCTGACAACGCTGTGCGATTGGGGCGAATGTTTGTTAAATGGATCGGGGGAACGTGAGGACTCTATAGACCTCTGCGCTGACGGTGTCAAGGTTTTTCGTTAAAAGTGTAAGCGCAGGGGCGCGAGAGAACTGATCAGTTCTCTCGCGCCCCTGCGCTTGTGCGCGCCGCATGTGGCGCGGTGAAACGCTACTGGCCCTTTAGCCGCAAGCGCGACGATGCGCTAGGGCGCACCGAACCTGAGCCGGTATTCCTGTGCGTTCATAAACCCGTTGACCATGGTGCGGAAGTCCGCCGGGTGCTCGTTCAGGAAGTTGAGCCACGCGTTGTAGCCGGAGGTTTCCGGCGTCCTTCTTAAATAACCGTAATACTGCATGGCCACGAACGCGCCGTTGAACTCGCGCGCATCCACCTCGCGGCTCTGCGCGACGGCGCGCAAGACCTGTGCGCGCGTCAGCGTGCCGGCGGTCAGGCGACTGGCGAGTTCGCCGGAGGTGAGCGTGACGAGTTGCGCGCCATCAGGGTCGGCCGGATCGGGCGTCGTGATGGCGTTCACCTGATAGCGCGCTAAGAGCGCCTGCACGTACTGCGCGTCGGTCAGCGTGTTCGGATAGAGCGCGACGAATTCGGGGCGCTCAGTCCATGCGTCGGTGAAGGCGGCCTTTTTGGCAAAGACCTCCGCGCCCGTGCGCCCTGTGACCGTCCGCATGTCCGGGATGATCTCGTCGTAAGTCGGCAGACGATTGAAGCTGACCTTGTAGTAGAGATAGACGAAATAGCCCTTGAGTTGAAACTCCTGCGAACCGAAGAAGGAGTTCGAGACAAGGATGCGGTCGCACTGGGCTGACGCCGCATTGGGATCAAGGTTGTTCACGTCCGGGCAGTTGTTCAGCACGTTCAGCCACGCGGTGCGGCCGGGCGTGTCCGGCTCGCGCGAGAGGAAATCGAGATAGTGTTGGCGGACGAAGAAGTTGTTGTCGAAGACCGGATTGGCGGGTGCGCCGCCGCCGCCGTCGTTGTCTGTGATGTTGAGCGTGGCGCTGCTCTGCGCGCCGAGGGTCGCGCCGTTCGGGTCGCTCAGCCGCAGCGTGACGGTTTCGTTAGGCTCGGCGTGTGCATCGTCGATGAGCGGGACGTTGATGGTCTTCTGCGTCTCGCCGGCCGCGAATTGCAGGGTGTCAACGGTGGTAGCGTAGTCGCAGCGCGCAAAGGCCACGCCGGGCGCGGCCGCCTGATCGTCGCAGCGCACGGGCGCTGTGTTATCCGCCGTGAAATAGACGACGGTGGCGGGCGTCGAGGTGTCGCCGGTGCGCGTGACGTTGATGGTCGCTTGCCCGGCGTTTTCGCCGAAGGTGAAACTGGCGGCGCTAAACTGCACGGTGCTCGGTGCGACGAAGTTGGCGACGATACCGCCAGCGACGTTTGTGAAACTCTGAGTCGCGGGCGCGAAGGTGCGCCCCGCGAGCGCCGGCGTGACGCTGAACGTGCCACCCGGCGCAATCGTCGTGTCGTAGCTACCGGCGGCATCGGTTCTCAGGATGGTCGTGCCGCCGGGCACGTTGATGACGATATTGACGCCTTCGATGGGCGTGCCGTTTATGGTCGTGACCCGACCACTGATGTTGACCACGCCGGACTGTGCGTCGCCGTCGAGCACGCCGTCGAGGTCGCGGTCAATGCCGAGCCGGCGACCAGCGCCGACGGGCACGCCCGTAAAGGTCAACTCCGCGCCCGCGCCGGCCGCTTGAATGAGCGCCTGCGCGGTCGTGTTCGGCTGGCCCGCGCGGTCGGGCTGGAACGCGCCACTGCCGACGTAGGTGAAGCCGCGCGGCTGGCCGTTGAAGATGCCTTTGACGATCAGGTTGCAGTTGCCGACGTTCGCCTGATTAACGAGCAGGTTCACGCGATCCGTGACCGCTTGCGAAGCCTTGTTCGCCGCGTTGACCGTGACCTGCAAGCCGACGGCGGGCGCGATGCCGCTGTCGAAGGCCATGACGAAGGCTTCCACATCCTGCCGCTGCGCGTCCGATTGGAAGGTGAAGACGGGCGCATGCAGGAACGAGAAGATCGAGTCGAAGTTGCCGTCGTGCGCGAAGCCGAAGCCGGTCAGTTGTTCGCCGGGCGCGCGCTGCATGCCGGTCTTCTGATACAGCCCGCGCAGTTGCGGCACTTTGAAGTCCTGCGA
>DASVQA010000074.1:0-55681 GCA_036389375.1 Pyrinomonadaceae bacterium
GCCCCACGGTCGCCGTCTGCGTCTGTAGTAGTTCGCCGCCGGCGCCCGTAATCGTCACCGTCTCGTTCGCGCCACCGATCTCTAGTTGCGCTTTGAGACTCGACGGCGTGCCGGCGTTGACGACCACATCCTTCAAGACCAAAGTCTTGAAGCCTTGCGTCGCCGTGATCGTCACCGTGTAGGTGCCGGCCGGCGCTTGTGGAATTGTGAAAGTTCCGTCGTCAGAGGTGGTGGTCGTTAATTCCTGCCCCGTCGCATTATTCTTGGCAACGACGGCCGCGCCGGCGACGAGCGCACTACCTGGGTCGGTGACTGTGCCGGTCAGAGTGCCGGTGGTGGACACCTGCCCGTGGACGAAGACGCCGCCTGCAATCAGCAGGGCACAGACGACGAACGTCCTAAACAAAGCTTGCTTCATGGTGGAACTCCTCCGAATGTGTGTAGTGGATAGTCTCCCGCTTGTTCTTTCTTGCGTTGGTGGACTCGGAACCCGAACCTGCTTGCTCGTTCAAAAACTTAAGAGGAGCTGGGACTGTATTAATACGGAAGGAGCGGAAATCTAACTACGGCCCTTACTTTATGAAGCACTGAATTGCTTAGGAAGTGCAGATGACCAAACCGCGAGGGTAGGTGGATTTAAATTCAGGCAAGCATAGTGCCAACTTGCCGGATACCGGGACGCGGTTAAAAACCCCAAGTTAACTAAGTATTTCGAGGTTAAGCAGGCGGCAGCGGGCAACGAATTTCCATTTTTATGGATTTCCGATTTAAATTTCTGGAAGGGTTTGCGCCTGCTAAGAAAGTAGCAAGCGTGTAAGGCCGGCCAGATCGAGCGCATGCAGGGGCAGGCTCAGCCGCTCCTGTAATTCAGCGTGGGTCGTGCCGTCGAGCATGATCGCCTCGTCGCTCTTGAAAGCGACGCTTGGTACGATAACGAATTCACCTTTGATCTTGGCGCGTGCTTTGAGCAGGCACGCGCCGGTCATCAAGCCGGCGACGACGATCTCCGAACCGAAATAATCGTTCTCGACTGCGGCGACGTGCAGGCGCGTCCCGAAGCGTTCGTTCAAGCGCCCGAGGAGTTCGCGCAAGACGGGGGCAAAGAGTGCGCCGGTCATGATCGTGCCGTTTAATTTGGCCGGCTGCATGGGCGGGCGGCGCTCAAGTTTGCGCCAGAGTCGGGCGAACTCTTCATAGAACGAACGCACCATGCCGACGCCGTCTTCGATCTGTGGATAGTCGCCGTAGTGTCTGCGCGTGGGCACGGGGCGGCCGGCGCGCAGGTAAATCTCATCGCCGAGAAAAGCGAAGGTTGTGCCGAGCCGCGCACGCAGTTCGCGCTGCACAGGTTTTAGTTCATTGATGGTGCGGCGGCAGAACTCAGGGGTGACGGGCGTGAGGCGCGCGTCTGTGTTGTAGCGCGTCAGACCTAAAGGCACGATGGCGACGCTCTTGATGCGCGGATACTCGGCTGCGAGGTCGCTGATCGTGCGGCGCAGAATTTCGCCGTCGTTGATGTCTGGACACAAGACGACTTGCGCGTGCAGTTCGATGCCGGCATCGAGCAACCGGCGCAGCTTCTCGTCAATGTCGGCGCGTTCGCGGTCTATGCCGAGCAGGTAAGCGCGCACTTCCGGGTCAGTCGCATGAACGGAGACGTATTGCGGCGTGAGCCTTTGTTCGATGATGCGCTGCATCTCGTCTTCGGTGATCGAGGTGAGCGTGGTGTAGTTACCGTAGAGGAACGAGAGGCGTATGTCTTCGTCGCGGACAAAGAGCGACTTGCGCGCGTCGGGTGGATTGCCTTTGCAGAAACAGAACAGGCATTCGTTGGCACACTGGCGCGGCACGATCTGTTCAAACTCAAGACCGAAGTCTTCGCCCTCCGCGCGCTCCAACTCAATTTCCCACTCCTCGCCGCTCGCCTTGCGCACGAAGAAGGTCAACTCGGTTTCGCCGCCCGTCAGGAAACGAAAATCGAGATAGTCGCGGACTGTCCGCCCGTTGATCTTGATGATACGGTCGCCGGTCTCAAGTTCAAGTTCGGCGGCCAGACTTTCGGGCGCAACCTCGGCGATCAGCACGCCGCGCCGACGAATCTGGTTAACAGCCGGTTCTACAGCAAACTCGTACATCGCAACTCTTCCACTAAAGCAAACCCTGTAGGACGAGAAATTGTGCCATTAATCAACCGGACAGTATCGCCCATGACAGCGCCGGATTCAACTCGCGCGAAGATCGCGAAACTGCGTGCAAACAAAGAAACACGAAGCGAAACGAAAGGGATCAGCGGCGGTTTGATCTTATCCTTCGGGGTCGCTTCGTGTGGCTTCGTGGTTAAAGCTTTGCCGTCGGGTTGTTGGCTTAAGCGCCGATTGCGCTCGTACTGCTTGTGCCGCCGAGCATGTCATCGAGCGCTGTGTATTCAAGCCCCTGCGCGACGGCCACAGCCTCATAAGTCAGCTTGCCTGCGTAGGTGTTCACGCCCTCTTTCAAACCCGGATCGCTTGCGACCGCTTCAAGGAAACCCTTGTTGGCAAGTTTCAAGACGTAAGGCAGCGTCGCGTTGGTGAGCGCGAAGGTGGAGGTGCGCGGCACTGCGCCCGGCATGTTGGCGACGCAGTAGTGCAGCACGCCTTCGACGTAGTAGGTCGGCTCGCTGTGCGTCGTCGGGTGCGTCGTCTCGATGCAGCCGCCCTGATCGACCGCCACGTCCACGATGACCGCGCCGTTCGGCACGTCCTTGAGCATCCCGCGCGTGACCAACTTCGGTGCGGCTGCGCCGGGCACGAGCACCGCGCCAATGATCAGGTCGGCTTGCGAGATGGCGTCGTGGATCATGTAGGCGCTTGAGGCGAGCGTGGAGATTTTCGTCAAGAAGATGTCGTCTAGCTCGCGTAAGCGATCCAGATTGTTATCAATGATGGTGACGTGCGCGCCCATGCCGACGGCGATCTTGGCGGAGTTTGTCCCGACCACGCCGCCGCCGATAATGACGACGCGCGCCGCCGGCACACCCGGCACGCCGCCGAGCAGTATGCCGCGCCCGCCCTGCATCTTCTCAAGATAGTGTGCGCCGACCTGTACGGCCATGCGCCCGGCGACTTCAGACATCGGCGTCAGGAGCGGCAGCGTCCCCTTGCGATCCGTAATCGTCTCGTAGGCGACGCCCGTGACTTTGCGTTGCAGCAGCGCCTCGGTCTGCTTCGGGTCGGGCGCGAGATGCAGATAGGTAAAGAGCAGTAAGCCCTCTTTCATGCGCGGATATTCGGGCGCAATCGGCTCTTTCACCTTGACGATCATCTCGGCCGCGGCCCAAACGTCGTCCGCCGATTCGATGATCTCTGCGCCGGCGCGTTGGTACAACTCGTTCTCGAAGCCGGAGCCAGCGCCTGCGTCGCGCTCGACGATCACCTTATGCCCCGCATCCGTCAACGCGCGCACCCCGGCCGGCGTAAGCCCGACGCGATACTCATTGTCTTTGATCTCTTTAGGCAGTCCGACGAGCACTTTTCGCGCCTCCTCGTGTCAGTTTTGTCGGGAGTTCAAACGCACGGACATAAGCCGGGATCGATCCAGATCACGCCCGCCGTAGTCTGAACAGCGATCAGGTTGGCTTGCCGGCGGCGACTAAGTTCGACTTGGCCGCCTGCGCGCTTATTCAAAATTCACTTCGTCAATCTGTGCGCGTTGCAGCTTGCCGCTATAGTCAACGTAGATCGACTTCCACTCGGTAAAGATGTCGAGCACCTGCGTGCCGGCTTCGCGGTGGCCGTTGCCGGTGGCTTTCGTGCCGCCGAAAGGCAGGTGGACTTCCGCACCGATGGTCGAGGAGTTGACGTAGAAGATGCCGGTGTACATGTCGTTCATCGCGCGGAAGGCGCGGTTTACGTCCTGCGTGTAGATGGACGCGGACAGACCATAGCGCACACCGTTGGCGATCTCGACAGCTTCCTCTAATGAATTTGTCGGAATCACGGCGGTGACGGGGCCGAAGATCTCTTCCTGCGCGATCCGCATGTCGGGCGCAACGTTGGTGAAGACGGTCGGCTCGATAAAGTAGCCGTTGGCGTACGCGCCTTTGTCGAGGCGTTGGCCGCCGCAGGCGAGTGTCGCGCCGTCTTCGCGCTGCCCCGTTTCGATGTACCCCATGATCTTGTGCGCGGCGGCGGCGTTAATCACCGGGCCTACGTCGGTCTTCGGGTCTGCGCCGTCGCCGACGCGCATGGCACGCGCACGTTCGACGAGTTGCTGCGCGAATTTCTTATAGACCTTCTTGTGGACGACGACGCGCGACGAGGCCGTGCAACGCTGTCCCGAAGTGCCGAACGCGCCCCAGAGCGTGCCCTCGATGGCGAGGTCAATGTCCGCGTCCTCCATCACCATGATCACGTTTTTGCCGCCCAGTTCGAGCGAGCAGATGGCGTTGCGGTCGGCGCACGCAGAGGCGATGATGCGCCCCGTCTCGGTTGAGCCGGTGAAGGAGATGAGCCGCACGTCGCGGTGTTCGACCAGAGCTTTACCGGCCGGTTCGCCATAGCCCGTCACGACGTTGACGACGCCTGCGGGCACGCCCGCCTCTTCGCACGCCTTGACGAGATTGATGGTCGAGAGCGGCGTGTCTTCCGCCGGTTTGATAACGACGGTGTTGCCGCATACCAGCGCGGGGATCAGTTTCCACGAAGGGATCGCCATCGGGAAGTTCCACGGCGTAATCAGCCCGCACAAACCGACGGGTTGGCGCACGCACATGGCAAACTTGTCGGGCATCTCGGCGGGCGTGGTGTAGCCGTGCAAGCGCCGCCCTTCGCCTGCGGTGTAGAAGGTGCAGTCAATCGCCTCCTGCACGTCGCCGCCCGTCTCCTTCAAGACTTTGCCCATCTCGCGCGTCATCTCGGCGGCGAAACGGTCTTTGTTACGGATGAGGATGTCGCCCAGCCGGAAGAGAATTTCGGCCCGGCGCGGCGCGGGCAGACGCTTCCACCCGTCGGCCGCCGTGCGGGCGGCACTGACGGCGCGCAGCACGTCTTCAGCGGTCGAGAGCGCAAAGCGCCCGACCACGTCGCGCGTGTCGGCCGGGTTGACGTTCTCGAAGAACTCGCCCGACGCGCTTCTGACCCACTCGCCGCCGATGTAGTTGTAATAGGTCTTGACGGATTCACGCGCGCCGCTTGCGCGCCCGTGCTTCTTCGCCTGCTTGTTGAGAGCCTTTTTCGCCTGAGCCATAAAAAGATTGTCCGTAGTCGGTTGCCCGTTGTCAGTTGTTCAAGCTTCGTGCGGTCACTCACTCGCGCAACAGCAACAATGGCGAACTGACTACGGACAACGGACAGTGTTATTGATAGGTGAACTGCACGATGCCCTTGGTGATGCGCCCGTTATATAGATAAGAGACCTGCATCACGACGGCATCACCGGCTTTGAGATTGCTGACGATGCGCTCGAAATCGGCGAGCGCGGCGACGGGCACGCGGTTGACGCGCTCGATCACGTAGTCTTCGCGCAAACCCGCATCGGCCGCCAAGCCGCCCGGATCAACTTCGGTGACGAGCAACCCGCGCACGCCGCGCAGGTTCTTCTCGTTCGCCAGCACGTTCGTCAACTCGCTCAACTTCACGCCCAGCACGGGCCGGATGACGGCCGAGCCGCCCGGCTTCTCTTTCGGCGTCGCGTCGGGTGTGCTGGCCGGTTTGGGCCGCACCTCTGTGATCGGCGGGCGCTCGCCGACGGCGACGCTGACGGTGTGGCGTTCGAGTTTGTTGTTCACGTCGCGCAGGTACGTGAGTTGGATGGTCTGGCCGACGGGCGTGCTGGCGACCTTGCTGATCAAGTCCTGCGAGCCTGTAACGGGCTGACCGTTGAACTCCACGACGATGTCGCCCGCCTGCATGCCGGCCTTGCTGGCCGGGCCTTCGCGCACGTCTGTAATGATCGCGCCCTTCGCGTCCGGCAGCGCATAGACGCGCGCAAACTCAGGTTTGACCGAGTCGAGCAGCACGCCGAGATAGCCGCGCCGGACGCGATGCGTGTCGCCGGTCAGTTGGCGATAGACGAACGCGGCATCGTTTGACGGCAGGGCAAAGCCGATACCGTTGTAGTCGCCGGTCGTGGTGGCGATCTGCGAGTTGATGCCGATCACGTCGCCGTGCATGTTGACGAGCGGGCCGCCGGAGTTGCCACGATTGATGGCGGCGTCGGTCTGTAGGAAGTGCTGGAAGTTGGTCGAGGCGAGCGTCGTGCGCTCGCGCGTCGAGATGATGCCGGCGGTGACGGTCTGATCCAGACCGAAGGGCGAACCGACCGCCAAGACCCAATCGCCCACCTGCACGTCGTCCGAGTTGCCGAGCCTGACGGTCGGCAGATCGCGGCGCGCGTCAACTTTAACGACCGCCACATCCGTCTCTTCATCCTGCCCGACGACCGTGCCGACAAGTTCCTCGCCCGATTGCAGACGCACCTTGATGCGCGTCGCGTCTTCGATGACGTGCTGATTGGTGAGAATGTAGCCTTTCGCATCCACGATGAAGCCGCTGCCGACGCCGCGCGCAGGCTGGCGCATGTGCTTGCGGAACATCTCCATGAGCGGATTGTCGTTCGAGTTGCCGTCCTTGTCGTCCTGATCAGCACTATCGTCCTTGTCCGCCACTTGCGGCGCGGAGATCGTGTCAATGTTGACGACCGCCGGCTCGACGCGCTTTGCGATTTCGGCGAACGAAGCAGACAAAGCTTCCGGCGCGCGCGCCACCTGCTCGGCGCGCGCGCCCTCGTTCTGCGCCACGGCCGGCCGCCCCGCGAGCAGCGCACCGACGCCGACGCCGACCACCAGACACGTAACGGCTAACGCCGCGATCCAGACACGCAGCCGGCGCAGCAGAGCGCGCTCCGCTTCATTCGTTTCGCCTTTGGGAAGTTGATACATAAAATCTTTTACCACCTTCTACTTTCCGACCGACCGGGGACGCGGGTGCGCTGGTCTATGCCAGCTTCGCCATTAGTTGTACGCCAGAGCCGCCCTCGCTTTTGGGATCGCGCTTTCAGTTTAAGCCACGCTCGCCAGTTGCGCCGAGTATAGCCGAAACCAGCGACGCGCGCCAAAGAACAGCAGGCAGCCGGCAGAAAGTTGCGCGTGAGCGCCCGCGCGCCGCTCAAATATCTGAGGGCAGCTCCAACTGCCGGCCTTCTTCCGTCTGTCGCAGACCGTCTGCCTTGCGCCTGCTGCCCTGCCCCGTCAAGCGCAGTTCCGAGACGACGATGCCTGCGAAGACGAGCGCCGCGCCTACGTAACCGCGCCCGCCCATCCATTCGCCCGCGCCGCGCACGGCGACGGCAAACGCGGTCGCAAACACAGGTTCGAGACTAAAGATGATCGCCGCGTGCGTCGCGGACATGCGCGCCTGTCCCCACGTCCACAGGAAGAAAGCGCCGAGCGTGCCGACGAGCGCGAGATAGACGAGTTGCCACGCGATGCGCCCGTCCCACGCGAGCGGCCGTGCCTCGCGCACGAGAAACTGCGGCAGCGCCGACGCCTGCATTGACGCCGCGCCCGCGTGTGCGCCCGCCCACACCAACAGAAAGACGAGCGCCGCCGTCAAGACCTGAAGCACCGTCAGTTGCCGCACCGCATAGCGCCGCGTGTAGCGACTCATTAAAGTAATGTGCGCGGCGAATAGACCCGTCGCTGCGAGCGTCAACAGATCGCCTTCGTTGACCGCGCCCGCACCTTGCGGCAACAGAATCAACATGCCGCCGATTGATGCCAGCACGACGCCAATCAGGTTCTCCCGATTCGGCCGCACACGCAGCATAGCGTAAGCCACGAACGGCACGAGCGGCGTCGTCAAGCCCGTCACAAACGCAGACTTTGACGCAGTCGTGTAAACCTGCCCCGCCGCCTGCAACGCGAACCCGCTCCCGACCAGCAACCCCAGCACCGCGCCTGCGCGCCACAGCCCCGGCGCGCTGCGCCCGCGCCACAACTCGCGTCCGAACAACAAGAGCAGCACCAGCGCCGCCAGCCCGAACCGGATCGCCAGATAAGCGACCGGCGGCCAACGTGCGAGGATGTCCTTCGCCATGATGAACGTCGAACCCCAGATGAGCGTCGTCGTCACCAGCGCCGCGTCGGCCGCGAAATTGGCTCTCAAGCGCATAAAAAAGCAGTGCCGATTGCCAAGTGACGAGTTAAGCGCTTGTGCCTGCTTTGGCACTCGTCACTTGGCAATCGCCACTTGTTCACGGTCTGAGTAAAACTTTAAGCACGCCGCGCTCGCCCGCGCGCGCCATCGCGCGCAAGCCATCGGCGAGCGCGTACTCTTCGCTGATGAGACTGTCCACATCGACGGCATTCGTCTTGAGCAGTTCGAGCGCGGGCGCGAAACGGCCACAGCGCGAACCGACGACGCTGATCTCGTCCACGACGATGCGCGCCGCCGCAAAATCTGTTGTGCCGTGAAAGGTGGACTTGAGCACGAGCACGCCGCGCGGGCGCAGCAGATCGAGTGCGAGGTTGAAACCGGCCGCCGCGCCCGACGCTTCGACCGTGACATCAAACGTGCGCGCACCCGCATCCGGCATTTCGTCGGCGCGCATTGTCTCGATCCGCCGGCGGCGTGCGATGGCAAGTTTGTTCTCGTGTCTGCCGACGAGCGTCACGTCCGCGTCCGTCAAAGCTTTGATCGCCTGCGCGCAGAGCAGACCGAGTTTGCCGTCGCCGATGATGGCGACGCGCGTACTCTGTGTGATCTGCGCGCGTTCGAGAATGCCGCAGGCGGCGGCGAGTGGCTCTGTGAAGACGGCGCGCTCGTCCGGGATTTCAGCAGGCACGGGCAGGAGATTGACTACGGGCAGGCGCAAATATTCGGCGTGTGCGCCGTCGCGCGCGACGATGCCAAGCACCGTGCGCTGCGGGCAATGGCGCGGGTCGCCCGCGCGACACAGCGCGCACCGGCCGCACCCCGCGTTGATCTCGCCAACCACACGTTGCCCCGTCAGGCGTGCATCCGGCGCGCGCTCGACCACGCCGACAAACTCATGCCCCAGCGTGCCCTGAAAACCCGCGTAGCCACGCGCGATCTCAAGATCGGTGTTGCAGATGCCCGAACGCGTCACGCGCACCAACGCCTCGTCGGCCGCAGCCGGCACGGCCACCTCTGCGACGCGCAACTGATTCTGCTCGTAACGAAGTGCTTTCATTCGAGTCAAAAACTTTTCGTGCGCATATAAGCGTTGTCCGGGGTGAGTTCGACGGTCTGTTCGCGCCCCGTGACGTTGACGGGCAAGCGCCAGGTGAGTTCTTCGGGGCCGGTGAGCGTGGCGTGTACCCACCAGCGGCCCGGGGTGAGCGTGACGACCGTCTGCCCGTTTGCGTCGAAGCGCGCGGCGACGGGCGCGCGCCCCTGCATGCGGCGCACGAGAAAATCGTTGAAGCGCAGACCGGGCCGGCGCTCTGAATCGTATTCGCGCTGCACCGCCGCCACGTCCACCGGAAATAGTCGCACGTCCGTGTCTGCGTCTTGCGGGCCGGTGGCGACAGTGCGGTGCAGGATGATGTGCAGCATCGTGCTGCGGGCCGGGCCGCCCGTGTGGAGTGCGCCTGTGGTGTCGGCCATCGGCAGACGTTGATAGATGCGCCAGCCCGCGCCGACGAGCGCGATGAGCAGCCCGGCGCGCAGCACGAGCACCAACGTGTTTCGCTTTGGCTCCGGCTGGTTCACGATCCGTTGGAATTGACCGGGCGACGCGGCGCACACATGTTCACGTGCGCGCCGCGCGGTGTCATGCCATAAAGCCTTTTTCGCGCAGCGCGCTTTCGAGATCGCGGTCGGAGGGCGTGGAGAGCACCTGCCCGGCGAGGTCGAGCGTCGGCTTCAGTTCCTTGCCGTCGTTGTGTGCCTTGACCCACTGGCTCGCGGCCTCGTCCTGCTCGACGTTGATGTACCTGAAGGCGACGCCGAGGTCGCGCAGATGCGCGAGCGTGTGTTGCGTGTCCGCGCACCAGTCTGCGCCGTAAACTTTCACTTCCATAACCTTGTTTCCTTTACCGCCGGGATGCCGAGCATCATAACAGAAAGGATGAGCGATGCGGGATGAGCGATGAAAAATGCGGCCGCCGCGATCAGCCCTCATTCCCTGCTCGCTCCGTGCTACAATAAGTTTTCGCAACGACGACATGAACTTTCCCCTCGTTCCGGCTGACACGGTGAGCGAGCATCTGACAGACAAGTTCCGCGACGAGTGCGGCGTGTTCGGTGTCTACGGCCACGCAGAGGCGGCGCGTCTGACCTATCTCGGTCTCTACGCGCTGCAACATCGCGGGCAGGAATCCTGCGGTATCGTTGCCTCTGATGGTAGTGAGCTACGTTCCGAGCGTGCGATGGGGCTTGTGCCCGACGTGTTCGACGCCGAGCGGCTGAATCGCTTGCCCGGCGCGAGCGCCATCGGGCACGTGCGCTATTCGACGGCCGGCGAAGTTTCCATCCGCGAAGCCCAACCTTTCCTCGTCGCATGCCAGCACGGGCAGGTCGCCGTCTGCCACAACGGCAACCTCCCTTTCGCTGGCGAGGAGCGCAAGCGGCTCGAACGCGCAGGCGCGATCTTCTCTTCAACTTCAGACACGGAGGTCGTCTTACACGGCATCGCGCGCTCGCAGGCGGCTGGCATCGTCGAAGCCATTCCCGAAGTCCTGCGCGAAACCGAAGGCGCGTTCTCGATGCTCTTTCTAACGCCCACTGCCCTGATTGCGATCCGCGACCCGCGCGGGTTTCGGCCGCTCGCGCTGGGCCGGTTAGGCGACGCGTGGGTGGTCGCGTCTGAAACCTGCGCGTTCGATCTGATCGATGCGCGCTATGTGCGCGACGTTGAGCCGGGCGAGATGATCGTAGTTGACGAAGACGGCTTGCACTCGTCGCACCCGCTACCTGAGCGGCCACATTCGATGTGCATATTCGAGCACGTCTATTTCGCCCGGCCGGACTCGCTGATCTACGGCCACTCGGTCAACCAATCGCGGCACAAGCTGGGTCGCCAACTGGCGATGGAACATCCGGCAGCGGCGGACATAGTCGTGCCCGTGCCCGATTCAGGGGTCGCGGCCGCCATCGGCTACGCGGCCGAGTCCGGCATCAGTTTTCGGCAGGGACTCGTGCGCAATCACTACGTCCACCGCACCTTCATCGAGCCGCAGCAATCCATTCGCAGTTTCGGCGTGCGCATCAAACTGAACCCTGTGCGCCACCTGATCGACGGGCGGCGCATCGTGCTGATTGACGATTCGATTGTGCGCGGCACGACCTCGAAGAAGATCGTGCGGATGGTGCGCGAAGCGGGCGCGCGCGAAGTTCACATGCGGATCAGTTGCCCGCCCACCATCAGTCCATGTTTCTATGGCGTGGACACGCCGAACAAGGCCGATTTGATCGCTGCCCAGATGTCAGTCGCAGAGATATGCGATTTCATCGGCGCAGATTCGCTCGGCTATCTCTCGCTCGACGGCATGCTCAAAGCGACGGGCCTCGACGCGTCGGCCGCGTGCGTTGCCTGTTGGACTGGGCGCTACCCGACGCGCATCACTCGCGCGGCGGAGACGCAGTTTGCGCGCGAGCATGAGCCTGTACCGTCGGGCGACGCGTAAAAAGTTTTCACTGTTTTGAGGACAGGGGGAATAATTTAGTTGGCGCAAAACAGGCGCGGCTGCGGCTGCCTGCTCGTCGTGCTGGCGTTGGCGTTGGTGACGGTGGCCGGCGTCTATTTCAAGTTCTATCGCACGAAGGGGCCGGAACTCCCGCCCGCGTCGGGCGGCGAGTTGCAGGTACACGTGCTCGATGTCGGACAGGGCGACGCCATTCTCATCATCGCGCCGGGCGGCAAAGCGGCGCTGATTGATGCCGGCGACGAGGGCCACGCGCGCGTCGTGCGCGACGCGCTCAGCCGTTATCAGGTACAGCAACTCGAATATTTCGTCGCTACGCATCCACACCCGGATCACATCGGCGGCGCGCCCGTTGTGCTCAACTCCGTCAAGGTGCTAAACGTGCTCGATAGCGGCGTCCCACCGCCTGACTTCGACGCAGGCACAAGCGCGCCGGCGCAGAACCCGAAGGGTAAGAACAAGAATCAAAGCGCGAAGAGTCAGCCCAAGCCGCGCGCGCGTGGCGTGCAACTGCCGACGGTGAAGGCCTACACAGCACTGCAGGACGCGATCAAGCAGAGCGGCGCGCAACTCGCTCAGGTCGCGCCGGGCCAGCACTACGATCTCGGCGGGGGCGTCGTGCTCACCGCGCTTGCGCCCGTGCCGCCCCCGTTCACGAAAGATCAAGTGCGTTCAGGCGGCAATGAACCGAACGCCAACTCAATCGTGCTGCGGCTTGACTACGGCGATTTTTCCCTGCTCCTGCCGGGCGACGCTGAAGCCCAGACCGAACAAAGACTGCTCAACGGCAGCGCCAACCTGACAGCGAGACTGCTCAAAGTCGCACATCACGGCTCGAAGTATGCGACCTCGACCGAGTTTCTGAACCGCATTAAGCCTGAGGCCGCCATCATCTCGCTCAGCGAGTACAACCGCTACGGCCATCCGGCGCAGGTTGTCCTCGATCGCTTGAAGACGGCGGGCGTCAAACTCTATCGCACAGATTTACACGGCGAGATCTCGATCACGTCGAAGGGCGAAGGCTACGAGATCAAAACCGAGAAAGAAGCAAAGGGCGATCTCTACGCCGGGCGCGAAGGACAAAAGGACGATTCCGCCCGCTCCGGCTTCATCGCCTACGGCGACTTTGGCCCGCCGCCCAAGCAAGCGAAGCCGACGGTCGGTAATAAGTAGCCCGCCCCGGCCTCGATTTCAGCAGAACTGCGTCGCCAAGATATTCTAGAATCAACGTCTGCGCGTATATTATCAGGCCCGGTTTAACCTACGATGAATAAATCAATCACCTACAGCGATGCAGGTGTCTCAATTGATGCGGCGAACACGACTGTTGCGCGGATTAAAGAACTTGCGCGCACAACGTTCAACGCGCGCACGCTCTCTGAGATCGGCAGTTTCGGCGGGATGTTCGACGCCGCATTTCCGCAGATGCGCGCGCCCGTACTCGTCGCCTCAGCAGACGGCGTCGGCACAAAACTCAAGATCGCCTTCCTGACAAATAAGCACGATACCATCGGGCGCGATCTGGTTAACCACTGCGTCAACGACATTCTCGTCCAAGGCGCACGCCCACTTTTCTTTCTCGATTACATCGCCACGGGCGCGCTGACACCAGAGACGGTAGCAAGTGTCATAGAAGGCGTTGCGCGCGGTTGTCGTGAGAACGGCTGTGTACTCTTGGGGGGCGAGACGGCTGAGATGCCCGGCTTTTATGCGCCTGGCGAATATGACATTGCCGGGTTTATCGTCGGCGTTGTAGATCGCGCCAAAGTGATCGACGGCAGCAGCATCACATCTGGCGACGCCGTGCTCGCACTGCCTTCAGTTGGACTGCATACAAACGGCTACTCGCTTGCACGCAAGCTATTCTTTGAAGTGGCTGAATATAAGGCTGACACCGAACTCGATGAGCTTGGTTCGACGGTCGGCAGCGCGCTACTCGCTCCGCACCTCAGTTATCTAAGCGCCATCGAAGGCTTACTCGACTTGAATGTACTTAAAGGGCTGGCGCATATCACGGGCGGCGGGCTACTGGAAAATATTCCCCGTATTTTGCCTGACGGTACGAGCGTCGAGATCACGCGTGGCTCATGGCCCGTATTGCCTATCTTCCCGCTCATGCAACGGCTTGGACACATCTCCGAAGCCGAGATGTATCGCACTTTCAACATGGGCATTGGCATGATTATCATTTGCGCACCAGCCGATGTCGGCACAATCAGAACGCACATCGCCGCATTTAACACAGATTGTTATGAAGTCGGACGCGTTATAGCAGGCACGGGTGGAGTCAAACTCGTCTGAAATGGTTTTGCGGGACAGGTTTAAGTCCTCAATGAAATGCTCTGATTTGCCGCAAAAACTCCAAGGTTAAACTCTGAACTTCTGAACTCAGGAATTCAGCTTTTGAGACTCGCAATTCTTATCTCCGGTCGCGGTTCAAACATGGTTGCGCTCGCCAACGCCGTGCGTTCCGGGCAGATACCAAATGCTGAAATAGCTGTAGTTATCAGCGACCGCCCGCAGGCACTTGGATTACAGCTTGCAACTGAGCTAGGACTTGAAACCGCTATTATTCAGCGTCGCGGACGCACTCGTGCCGAGCATGAGCAGGATATTCTGTCCGTGCTTACCACCTATGGAGTCGAGCTTATTTGCCTTGCAGGCTTCATGCGCCTTCTTTCTCCTGAATTCGTCGCAGCCTACAGCGGCCGCATCCTCAATATTCATCCCAGCCTGCTACCCGCCTTCCCCGGGCTAGACGCGCAACGCCAAGCAATCGAGCACGGTGTCAAATGGAGTGGCTGCACAGTTCATTTCGTTGACGAAACGCTCGATAGCGGCCCCATCATTGTGCAACGCGTAGTACCGGTACACGACGATGACACAACGGCAACCCTTGCCGCACGCATTCTCGCCCAAGAGCACTGCGCTTATCCTGAGGCAGTTTCACTAATTGTCAGTGGGAATTATCGAGTTACCGGCCGGCACGTTACTCGTCTGGATGTAGCAATAAGTCACGAAAAAATTAAGCCCAACTGAGTACGTAGAGATTAAGTATCAGCTCTGCCTGAGATTTCGATTTAGTTTTTAAACTATTGGCTTTCTCCAATATTTTCCTGTGATATATAATTACTTTGGACGTTAATCAATAAATCGTAAAGCCTATTTAGATCGTCATCATTGTAATAATGCAACTCAATTTTTCCACCCTTACCTTTTGTATTAGGTGTGACCCGAACTTGCGTTCCAAGGCGGCGTCGTAGCCGATCCTCGGCGGTGCGTATATTGGCATCATTCTGCCGTGATGTTTGTTGTACTGCCTCCTCCGCGCGCGTGCCTTCGATGACACGCTTGACAGCCTTTTCCACCTCTCGAACGGACAATCCTTGGCTAACGGTGTTATTTGCAATTTTACGTTGTATCTCCGCGTTGTCCACTCCTAATAAAGCTCTGGCGTGTCCCATTGATATTTTATTATCTTCGACTAGCCGTTGAATATCTTCAGGCAGACGCAGCAGACGAAGATAGTTGGTTATAAAAGTTCTATCTCGTCCGACCCGTTGAGCCACAGCCTCCTGAGTTAGCTCTAATGTTTCGATTAATCTTTTGTAGGCATAAGCCTCTTCAATTGCATTAAGTTCCTGACGCTGAATATTTTCAATCAGCGCGAGTTCTAACATTTTCTCGTCGGGAATTTCACGCACAACGGCAGGGATGCGTTTTATTCCAGCCCGTTGTGCAGCACGCCAGCGCCGCTCTCCAGCTACTATTTGATAGCGCTCGCCTTCAATTTTACGAGCCAGGATCGGCTGCACAACCCCATTTAGCTTTATTGATTGAGCGAGTTCTTCTAATTGTGCTTCATCGAAGCGCGTGCGTGGTTGCAGATGATTGGGTTCAATTAGGTCAATATCTATCTCTGTAAACTCTTCACTGGCTGTCACTGGTTTGTCCGACAGCAGCGCGCTCAATCCCCGGCCGAGTGCTCTTCTGGTCATGAGTCATTATCTCCTTTGCTAGCTGAAGATAGCTTTCTGATCCACGGGAACGTATGTCATAGAGGATGACAGGTTTACCGTAACTCGGAGCCTCGGCCAAGCGCACATTACGCGGGATTACTGTTTCGAGAACTTGCCGGCCATAGAAATCTCTCAAATCATTGGCAACCGCAGCAGAGAGATTAGTGCGCTCGTCGTACATGGTTAACAGTAAGCCCTCTATGGCTAAGCCCGGATTGAGAGAGCGCCTGATTCGGGCCAGCGTATCAAACAACTCGGTTACGCCTTCAAGAGCATAATACTCGCACTGAATTGGCACGAGCAGAGAATCCGCAGAAGTTAAGGCATTTAGCGTGAGGAGACCAAGCGCAGGCGGGCAATCAACGATAATATAATCGAACTCATCACGAATCGGCTGAAGCACCTCTTGTAACTTATATTCTCTGCGTTCCAGATCAACTAATTCTACTTCAGCACCGATCAGGTTTTTATCCGCAGGTAATACTTTCAACAATGGTAATTCAGTACTCTGGACAATATTCGAAACAGATTCGCTTAAGACAAGGACATGATAAAGACTGCGGCGAAAGCTGCCGCGCTGAATGCCAACGCCTGAAGTGGCATTCGCCTGTGGGTCGGTATCTACAAGTAAAACGCGTTGTTCAGATGCGGCGAGGGCTGCGGCCAAATTAACTGCCGTCGTGGTTTTACCTACACCACCTTTTTGATTCGCCACCGCGATGATTTTAGCCATGTAAGTTAGGCAAAACGGTGCTTAAGTATCGTCCGCGTAAACTAACATAAAGTAAGGTGGCGTGCTAGAGTTTTTCTGAACTTCAGCAAAAGGCGGGGCTTTAAAACTCATTCAGGAGTGTTTCACGTGTCACATTATTTGCCTGGATGTGACACGTGAAACGTTGCAGAGGGAATCAAACGGTCGAGCTTAACTGTAAATGCACCAGAAGCAATGAGATAGCAGCAGGTGTCATGCCCGGAATGCGCCGCGCCTGTCCAAATGTGGCTGGATTAACGCGTTCAAGTCTTTCCACCATTTCATGAGATAAGCCGCTTATGCCTTGATAATTTAAAGATTCGGGGATGCGTAAACCGTCGTGATGATAAATTCGCTCCTGATTATTGCGTTGAGTTTCGACATAACCGGTATAAAGTATGTCCGCCAAAGCTGTTTCTAGCTGAGCTAGAGCGCAACTACGAAGTTCAAGGGGAAGATGCTCACGAATAAGGGCAATATCAACATTTGGGCGTTGGGAAAGCTGGGCGAGGGAGATTGAGTCTCCTAAATCCATGCCCAAGGTTTGGCAGAGGCTATGATAGGTGCTTTCAGTTTTCTTGAAACGTGTGTTTTCGAGAGCAGACCTTAAGTGTGTGACACGCTCACGACGATTATTAAAAGCCTCCCATTCTTGATCACCTAGCAGACCAAATTCATAACCATAAGGAGTAAGACGCGCGTCCGCCGTGTCATGTCGCAGGGATAGACGATGTTCCGCACGAGAAGTAAACATGCGGTACGGCTCATCAACTCCATGGGTAATCAAATCATCAATAAGCACGCCGATATAAGATTCGTCACGATTTAAGCGGAAGCCTTCCCGCTTTTGTACAAAGAGCGCAGCATTGATGCCGGCCATCAACCCCTGACAAGCAGCCTCTTCATAGCCTGTTGTGCCGTTGATTTGACCAGCGAAGTAAAGTCCTTTAATACGTTGGGTTTGCAGGTAGGGCGTCAGTTCACGAGGGTCAACAAAATCATATTCGATGGCGTAACCGGGACGTATGATGCGCGCTTCTTCAAGACCTTCGATTTTGTGTACCAGTTCCTGTTGAAATTCAGCCGGCATTGAGGTCGAGAAACCATTTAGATAGACCTCGGTAGTATTATGTCCTTCAGGCTCAAGAAATAGCTGGTGTCTATTTTTCTCAGGGAATTTAACTACCTTATCTTCGATGGAGGGGCAGTAGCGGGGGCCAATGCCTTTGATTTGCCCTGAATATAAGGGCGATTCAGTGATATTTGCGCGGATCGCATCGTGGACGTGCTCATTTGTATATCCGATGTAGCACATAATTTGAGGCTGAGCGATAGATTCTGTTTGAAAAGAGAAAGGAACCGGGCGCTCGTCCGCCGGCTGAGGCTCAAACAAGCTCCAGTCAATCGTGCGTCCATCAAGCCGGGGCGGCGTCCCAGTTTTCAAACGCCCGACAGGGAAACCGAGCAACTTGAGACGCTCGGCCAACTCAATTGACGCAGGCTCACCCGCCCGTCCGGCGGTGTAGGTTCGCCGCCCCGTATGAACCAAGCCATTCAAGAAAGTTCCGGTCGCAACTACAACAGCATCAGCACTTAATCGCCTTGTATCCTGTAGTTCGACTCCACGAATGCAACCATCAACAACGATAAAATCTATCACCAGACCTTGTCTTAAATGAAGATTGGGGGTCGCTTCGAGCGTATGCCGCATCTCTATGCGGTAGAGAGAGCGGTCAGCCTGTGCGCGCGGGGCTTGCACAGCCGGGCCGCGCGAACGATTAAGCAGGCGGAATTGTATGCCCGTGCGGTCAATGACGCGTCCCATAATCCCACCGAGGGCATCAATTTCACGGACAATGTGTCCTTTGGCAATACCTCCGACAGCAGGATTGCAAGACATTTGCCCGATCAGGTCGAGATTCAATGTGACCAGCGCGGTTTGCGCGCCCATACGCGCAGCGGCCGAGGCGGCTTCGCAACCCGCATGGCCAGCCCCAATAACAATTACGTCAAAGCGTTCGTCAAAACTCATAACTATTTTCCAATGCAGAAGGTAGCGAAAATTTGCGAAAGTACATCCTCAGGTGTCGTCTCGCCGGTTATTTCTCCTAAGAAACGTAGGGCGTCATAAAAACCAATCAGTAATAAATCTTCGCTGACCCTACTTTCAAGCAGATGCTTTGAAGAGCGAAGCGAATCAGCCGCGCGCCGTAACAGGTCATAATGCCGAGCGTTAGTGACGAGTAAGCCGGTTTCTTGGATGCGATTCTCCATGAAGGGTTTAAGCAAGGCGCGGCGGAAATCATCAAGCCCCGCGCCCGTCTTGGCTGAGATTGCCAAGCACCCTACGGCATCCGAACCGTCAAGATTACTCAACCTGAACGTTTGCAGATCGCTTTTATTCAAAGCAATAAGGTATTTGTTTTTGCGCGCTTCTGCAAGAATATAGTCATCTTCAAGGGTCAAAGGTTGTGCGCCATCAAGCACAACAACGATGAGGTCGGCATCTGTCATTGCGCGGCGCGTCCGTTCGATGCCGATAGATTCGATGGGGTCGTCAGATGGACGCACACCGGCCGTGTCGGTCAACAAAATCGGCACGCCTTCAATGCTGAGTAGTTCGCTCAGGCTATCGCGGGTCGTGCCTGGAATATCAGTCACGATGGCCCGCTCCGATTGAAGCAATCTATTGAAAACACTAGACTTACCGACATTAGGGCGGCCGACGAGGGCAACTTTTAAACCCTCCTTCAGGAGTCGGCCGGAGCGAAATGTAGCGGCTAGTGCGTCGAGACGCTGAATCAGGTTAGAGAGTTGTTCGCCGATGCGCGCGAGCGTTATGTCCGGCAAATCGTCTTCGACAAACTCAAGCGAAGATTCAAGCGGCACGATGATGTCGAGCAGCGCTTGTTTAATCGGTTGGAGACGCGCAGAGAACTCGCCGCCGAGTTGTTTTGCGGCCTGCCGGACGGCGCTGTCAGTCTGCGCGTCAATGAGATCGCGGATAGCCTCTGCTTGACTGAGATTGATGCGTCCGTGCGCAAGGGCGCGCAAGGTGAACTCACCGGGGTCGGCCGCACGCGCACCAAGCAGCAAGAGAGCATCAACAACGTGCAGCAGCAGCACCGGCGAGCCATGACAACTTAGCTCGATTACGTCTTCGCCGGTGAACGAATGCGGTGCTTGAAAGTAGGTAACTAACGCACGGTCAAGGGCTTCACCGCTTTCTGGGTCTATGATTGTTTGCAGAATTGCGCGGTTGGCTGCGGGCGCAAATTGATCTTTGCGCAGGAGTCGGCGCACAAGTGCTAACGTGTGCGCGCCGCTCAGGCGGATGACGCCTATGCCACTGCGGCCGGGCGGGGTGGAAAGCGCGACGATAGTATCCGAGACTGGCACTGCCGAAATACCACAGACCGACCGCACAAAGTTCATGCGCCGGTGCGGCGAAAACAGTCTTGAAGATTATGGCTTCGCTTTCAAGCTCACCTTTACTCGCCGCGTGTTGCCTTCGCCAACCGATTCTGTGTGTAAATCAGACTCCTGCGCTAGCGTTAGATGGATGACGCGGCGCTCGTTCGCCTCCATCGGCCCGAAGGTGAAGGCCGAGCCGGTGGCGCGCACGCGTTCGGCTGCATGTTGGGCCATAGCGCGCAGCTCGGTCACACGCATGGCGCGGAAATTGTGAACGTCGCACACGATCCGCTCAGGCGGTGGGAGTTGGCGGCCATAGATTTGATTGACCAAGTGTTCAACTGCATCCAGCAGTTCGCCGCCTTCGCTCCGCAGCAGCGGTGCGTCCGCACCATTCAGGTCAAGCGAGCAGCCTTCATCGGTCTTCGTTGCTGCTGCACGAATGTCCAGCTTTGAACCGGCGAAAACGTCGTTCAGGAAACTCTCTGCTTGCTGGCATACTTCATCCATCGCAATCCCTCACACGAGCCAAACATAATTTGACGTTTCGTCTTGGCTAAGCTGCCGCGGCTCGTCGCTGATCAAGCGGACGACGTGGCGAGCGCGCGCCCTTCTTGTCGGGCGGCTGCGGGTCTTCGTCGTCCTCCGATTTAAGCATGCGGTTAATAAGCATTTGTTGACCGAAGCCGACCAAATTGGCCATTAGCCAGTAGACCAACAGACCTGCCGGAGCAGACCACATGATATAGAGCATGAACGCCGGCAGCATCACGGCCATCATCTTACGTTGCAATGGATCGGCTGATGGCTGCGGCGTGATGAACTGTAAGACGACCATCGAGGCCGCCATCAAGACGGGGAGCAGGCGATAAGGGTCGGCCGCCGAGAGATCAGGCAGCCAGAGGAACGATGCCTGACGAAAATCAATCGAGATCGTAATCGCTGTGTAAAGCGCGATCAGGAACGGCATCTGAATCAACAGCGGCAGACAGCCGCCAAGCGGATTCGCCTCTTTCATCAAGCGTAGTTGCTCGACCTGTAGTTCGCGCAGACGAGGATCGTTCTGCTTCAGCCCCTTCATCTTTTCCTGCAACTCTTTCATGCGCGGCGCGTGCTTCTGCGCCTTCTTCATGGCTTTGGTCGAACGCCATTTAAGCGGGAAAAAGAGCGAATAGATGAGGAACGTGAAGATGATGATGGCGACGCCGTAGCTACCCGTCCACTGGTTGAGCAACTTGATCGCGCGCAAAATCGGCACAGCCAGATAACGCGTGATCCAACCAAACCACCATCCGTAATTGATGGCGCTCTCTAGATCAACCGTGCGCCCGACAGCTTGAGTGACAGACTTGCTCGCATCGGTCAGCAGGTAATGATCTTTCGGGCCAACGTAGAGGTGCGTGACCGAGCCATCAGCCGGCACATCGAGCAGGCCCGTGATGAGGTATCTTTCCTCTTTCGCACCACCCGTGTCGTGCTCATACTTTTCCGCGAGAAACTGAAGTCCCTGTCGCTGCTGCGACGGAATAGCGAGCATCGCAAAATAAGTATCGCCCACACCGGCCCAGTCAACCGTACCGTTGATGCTCTGTTGCTTGGGATGCTCCTTGTTATCGTAAATCTTGTTCCCGTAGAACTGCTGTGCGCTGCGATCAACGAAGGCGAGTCCCTGCGGCGGCGTAGCATAACCCGTGTAATGCGGCACGCCTTGATCACCAATGCTCGGGCCAATAGCGAGTTTAAGACTCGGCACAGGCTGGCCACCGCGCGTCAACTTAGTACCTAGATCAACGTTATAAGTATCCGCATTGAAGCGAAAACTTTTTACAACTTCCGCGCTGCTCGCATCGTCACGCAGAGAGAATGTAATGGTCTTCGACTCGCCGGGATTGAGCGCGACATTAATGTCGCCGCCAGCGCCGTCAGCGCCGTCGATTTGATAATTCCGGGATGTGAGCAGCGCGTCGAGATTCGCGTCGCCTGTGCTCAAACGCAGGGGCGTGGCGCGGGCATCCTGTCGCAGATTCTCAGGCAGACTTTGCTCGTTAGGGATGAGTTGTAACGGCAGATGATGGTTCTTATCTCCGGCGACCGAGTAGAGCGGGCGACCCGTATCCTTGTTCTTGGTAATGATCCAACTCGTCGCCACTGCGCCCCGACTATCGAGTTTTACCTCATAGAGCGGTGTCGAGATCGTCACTATGCGCTGCGGCGTGGCATCTTGTGTCGCCGATGCTGTGCCTGTGAGTTGCGGCGCTAGCGGCATGGTGGCGCTGGCGCTCGCCACCTGTGCAGGCGTCGTGGTTGTAGACGCGGGCTGTGCTGCCGAGTTGGAATTATCCGGTCGCGGTCGAGATCTATCAATGAAGAAAGTCCAACCAAGCAGTATGGCCGCGGACAAGACGAAAGCTATAAGTAACCGCTTCTGTTCCATTCAGTTTAAATCCAAGCGCAAACACCATCGACAAAAAGCGTCGGCAACTTTCAAGCTCACTTAACCGGATCGTAGCCGCCGGGCCGAAAAGGATGACAACGCAGAAGACGGCGTATGCTCAGCCAGCCGCCGCGCACGACGCCATAACGGCTAACCGCCTCAAATGCATAATCTGAACAGGTTGGGACAAAGCGGCAGGCCGGCGGCAGCAGTGGCGAAATGATTGCCTTATACAATCGCAAAAGTGCTAAGAACAGATACTTCACAGGCTTTGCTGCGCGGAATTGCCGCCAGTTGCGCGCAGGTCGCTCGTCAGGCGGGCCATAATTCGCTGAAAGTCTTCAAGCGAAGCCGCTAATTTAACTTCAAGTAACGAGCGTTTGGCGTTCAACACCCAGTCGTAACTCACCTGCATGGACTGCAAATCCCCGTCGCACTGTCTAAAAGTCTCACGCAACAACCGCTTGGCCCGGTTGCGGGCGACCGCGCTATGCGCCACTTTACGGGAAGCCGTAATGCCCAACCTGTGTGCGCCGCAGCCGTTGGGCCACACGAAGGCCGTCATTAAACGCCCGTCGTAACGCTTGCCCATTTCATAAACGATACGAAATTCTGAAGAGTTGCGTAACTTTGCCTTCTGAGACAAGGGATTTATCGTTGAGTCTCAGTAATGCGCCGGCGTGAGCCGTTTACGCCCTTTGGCGCGGCGTCTCTTCAGGACTAAGCGCCCACTCTTGGTTGCCATCCGAATACGGAAACCATGAGTCTTCGCCCGCCTGCGGTTATTAGGTTGAAAAGTTCGCTTTGGCATAGTCGTTTAATGTCTCCTGGAACGAAAAGAGCAAGACTAACTTCGAGGAAGATTAATGTCAAGAAAACAAGGTCAGTCAGGCGCACCGAGGGCTCTGGCCGTCTTGTAATTCAAGCGCTGACGACAGAAAAAGAGGAGGGGAAGAGCTAAAAAGAGGGTTAAATACACCGTCTGGAATTAATTCACATTGCCTTTATCCGCCCGAATTGACGGGCGGATTTTTACATGTCAGTTCTAATTTTCTAGGCTCTAAAATATTTTAATTTGGGTTGTGGATTTCTCTTGCATTATTCATCTTGATTATGCTAGTCTCCCGCCCGTTTCGCACTTGGCTTTTGCCCGTAAGTAGTTGAAATATAAATACTTAAAGGAACACTTTAAGTCTCCTATGGTTTTCCACAGCCCTGTGGAAAACCCTGTGGAAAACTTAAAGTCGGGCGTGAGGCCAAAGTCAAAAGAGTGCGGATTCAACGTTTTCCGCCGGGCCGCTCAAAGCAATATCTGAGAGACTCGCAGAGACGTACCTGTACTCTTTTGATTCAATGCCGGAGAGTTTGTTTAGCAGTCAAATCTCTACCCCCTGAAGGGATCGTGAGATGAGCACAGTAATCGAAACAAGAGTCTGGAATAGCTTGCTACAGGCAGTAGAGAAGCGACTGAACCATCAAAGCTTCGAAACGTGGTTTCGCTCCATCGAGTTCGATGGATACGACGAGACGGGGCATATTCTTCATCTGCGTGCGCCTAACCAAGTAGTTAAAGATTGGGTTAGTTCGAATTATTCGGATGTCATCAGCGATTCGCTGGCGGAGTTGGATCTCGCCGCTTACCGCGTGGATTGGACGGTGGACGATAAAACGCCCGCGCCCGTTGACCCGATAACTCCGACGGAAGATAAAGATGGTGACTTTAGCCTCAGTGCAAGCGACTCGAATAATGGTCGAATTAACAAATCAACGCTATTTTCCCTGCTCGAAGCGGCAGAATCCGACGGCTTAGCTCCGAGCGCGACAACTTTTGTTGATATAGAGCCGCTGGAGCTTTCGCTCAATCCGAAGTGCTCTTTCCAGACCTTTGTCGTCGGCTCATGCAATCAGTTTGCCCACGCGGCGTCGCTCGCTGTGGCCGAAGCGCCCGGTAAGACCTACAATCCGCTCTATATCTATGGTGGGGTCGGCTTGGGTAAAACCCACTTGATGCACGCCATCGGTCATTCCATCAAGGAACGCAACAAATACTTGCGTCTATCTTATATCTCGGCCGAGAAGTTCATGAACGAACTGATCAATGCCATCCGATATGACAAGACGCAAACTTTTCGGGAAAAATATCGCTCGATTGACGTGCTATTGATGGACGACATCCAGTTCATGGCGGGCAAGGAGAGGACTCAGGAAGAGTTCTTCCACACCTTCAACGCGCTCTACGATGCGCAAAAGCAGATCGTCATTACGTCCGATTGTCCGCCGCGCGAAATTCCCACGCTTGAGGAGCGGCTGCATTCACGTTTCGAGTGGGGGCTGATCGCTGACATGGAGCCGCCCGATCTTGAGACCAAGGTGGCGATCCTTAAACGCAAGGCCGATCTGGACGGCGTCGTACTGCCTGACGACGTGGCTTTTTTCATCGCCAGCAAAGTTAAAAGCAACATAAGGGAACTGGAAGGTTCGCTTGTCCGCCTGATCGCCATCTCGTCTTTACGGGGCGTGCCAATCTCCAAGATGCTCGCGCAGGACGCTATTCGTAATATCGCGGAAGACGACCGACCCGGCGGCATCACCATCGAAGACATTCAACGCGCCGTGGCCGCCCACTATCGCTTGCGCCCGGATGAACTCAAGTCGAAAAATAATTCACGCCACGTGGCAGTGCCCCGTCAGGTCGCAATGTATCTGTGCAAACGCGTGACCAAACATAGCTTTCCTGAGATCGGCCGCGAGTTCGGTGGCAAGCATCACACGACCGTCATACACTCGGTTGAGAAGATTGAAGGACTGATTTCTAAGGATCAAAATTTCCACAGGGTCGTGAGCGACCTTATGGATAATCTTTGCAAGTAGTTAGCGGATTTTGCGGGCAAAAGTTTTCCACAGTATTGTTTTCGGGTTAATCCTTTGCCTTCATATATTTAACTTTAAGTTTTCCACATTTCCACAGGGTAGGTGAAAAGTAGGGCTGTGGAAATGTGGAAAACTTTCTGTAAAGCGGCTTTTTCCACAGCACGAGAAAGATTTCCACAGCGATTTCCACAAGGGCTGTGGAAAACAATTCTTTTGCTCTCAACAATAAAGTGACTTTTCCACATTTCCACAGGCCCTACTACTACTACTAGATATATATATAGGTTTATTAAATTAGTAAGAGTAGGAAAAGGCGCGCGCTTAAAGTATCGTTTAGTTTGTTGCTCAGACAAGTATCGAATCATTGAGGAGAGCCATAGATGGAATTCAGCATCAGCAAGAACGCACTGCAAAAAGAACTCGGCTTTGTGCAGGGTATCGTCGAACGAAAGAATACTATCCCCGTCCTGTCGAACATTCTCATCGAGTCAATGGGCGAGAACGCGATTCGCATCATTGGCACTGACCTTGACACGACGCTCCGTTGCGAAACCGAGGCCGAAGTTGTCACGCCCGGTTCAATGTGCGTCGGAGCGCGCAAGCTTTTTGAGATCGCGCGCGTGCTGCCGGATGCAGCAGTCAACTTTCGCAAGGAGGAAAACAACTGGGCCGCAGTTAAATGCGAGCGTTCAAGCTTCCGTATCGCCGGCGTTGAGCGCGACAGCTTCCCGGAAGTCCCCGCCTTTCGCTCCGCTCAGGTGAAACTCTCGGCGCAGGTGCTAAACACCTTCATCAGCCGCACTATCTTTGCCATCACCCTCGAAGAATCTCGCTACACGCTGTCGGGTGCGAAATTCATGCTCGACAAGAGCAGCGGCGCACGCATGATCACGACAGACGGTCATCGCCTCGCCTACATCGAACGCAAAGATTTGGGCGAAGCGGCACAGCAGGTAGACATGGATGCGCTCATCCCGCGCAAGACTTTGGCCGAATTGACCAAGCTGACTGCACAATATGAAGGCGACATCGGCTTAGCCGCAGACGAAAACCATATCTACTTCGAGGTCGGCCCGCGCCTCCTCATCTCGCGCATGTTGACGGGGCAGTTTCCGAACTACGAAATGGTCATGCCAAAGGGCAACGACAAGTCGGCGGTCTTTGACAGCGCGCCGCTAGGACAGGCGATCCGGCGCGTCGCCCTGATGGCTGACGACCGCTCGCACGCCATCCGCTTACAACTCGTACCCGGCAGCCTGCACATTAGCTCGCAGACGGCTGAAGAGGGTGAAGCGCGTGAGACCGTCGCCACCGAATACGCTGGCGAAGAGACTGAAATCGGCTTCAACGCGCAATACCTACAAGATTTCCTCAACATCGCCAGCGACGGGCAGGTCGCTTTCGAGTTCAAAGACGGCAACTCCCAAGCGCAACTGCGTCCCGTCTCTGACCCTGATTACGATTACCGCTACGTCGTAATGCCGATGCGCCTATAACTTTAGCGCGCAACTCAATCAACTACGGCTGCCTCAAGGTTCGTGCCAACGGCGCGCAACGTGGGCGTGTGTTAAAATCCCTTCATGCTGCTTGAATCGCTGGAGGTGCATAATTTCAGGAATTTGAGCGGCAAAGTTTCGTGGGGGCCGGGCCTTAACCTCATCTACGGCGAAAACGGTCAAGGGAAAACCAACTGGCTTGAAGCCATCTACCTGCTTGCGACGACCAAATCGTTCCGCACCCAACGCCCACAGGAAGCCATCAAGTTCGACGAAAACCTAGCCGTAGTACGCGGCGTGGTGGCGCGCAGCCGCGAAGTACAGCGTGAACTACAGGTCGCGTTACAAGGCAGCACAAAGGCTCTGTCAATCAACGGCAAGCGCGAGTCCGTTGCTCGCTATCTGGGCCAGTTGTCCACGGTCGCCTTCACGGCTGACGAACTTGAAGTCGTGCGTGGCGGGCCAGAGGCACGGCGCAAATTTCTGGATCGCGGTGTTGTCGCGCTGCACCATACCTACATCCAAACGCTGGCCGATTATCAACGGGTTATCAAACAGAAGAATCGCCTGCTGCAAGACGCCGCAGACGCCGAACTGAGCACCGCCGAAACCTCTGTCCGGCTTGAGCCTTGGAATGAGCAGATCATAGCGCTCAGCGCCGACATACACCGGGCACGCACGGACTACGTTAGGCGATTGAACGAAGCGCTTGAGCGGCGTCTATTCGGGCACGAAGAGGTCACGATTCGTTATGTCTCATCGCTCGAAGGCAAGGGCGATTTAGGGGCTTATGAGGCACTGTTGTCGGAGCGTCTGCGCCTGCGCGTGCAGGCCGAAATGTCCGCCGGCTACGCGCTCATAGGCGCGCACCGCGACGACCTTGAAATCCTGTTCGATGGGCGGGATATACGCTCTTTCGGCAGCTCCGGCCAACAGCGTAGCGCATTGATAATACTTGACTTAGCTGCGATTTCAGTGTATCATTCATGGCACAATGAGTACCCACTCTTCCTGATGGACGATGTGGATGCTGAGCTTGATCGGAAGCGGATCGGACACTTGTTGGATTACCTTGAAGGACGCACGCAGACGTTCGTTACGACCTCCAAAGAGAGCTTAGTTGAGCGATATGCGAAGCGTGCCCACGTGGTCGAGATAAAGGCCGGACTGGCCCATGAGATTGGCCCGGCCACGGACGAGACTCCAGCAGTCACGACCGGCATTTCCGGCATCTAAGGTAATGTTAATTTCCCGTTCTGAAATGAACACTTCCGATCAGGCAATTTTGTGAGTAGTGATGAAGAGGAGATAGTTTTGTCCACAGCAATTCCAACCACGACAGCAAACAAGAAAAATATGGCCTACAACGCCGACACGATCACTGTCTTGGAGGGGCGCGAAGCGGTACGCAAACGTCCTGCTATGTACATCGGCTCGACCGGCGAATTGGGCTTGCACCATCTGGTTTACGAGGTCGTAGATAACTCTATTGACGAGGCGCTGGCTGGTTATTGCGACACGGTTGAAGTAACCATTCACTTGGATAACTCAATCACCGTCGTAGATAACGGGCGCGGTATCCCTGTCGATTATCATAAGCAAGAGCGCAAATCTGCTGCTGAGGTCGTCATGACCAAACTGCACGCCGGTGGCAAGTTTGATTCCAATGCTTACAAGGTTTCGGGCGGCTTGCACGGCGTCGGCGTCTCTTGCGTCAACTTTCTCTCAGAACTCCTGCGGCTCGAAATCTGGCGCGACGGTAAGACCTACGAGCAGGAATACAAGCGCGGTATCCCGGTCAACAAGCTTGAGCAGACCGGCAAGACCCGCAAGCGCGGCACAAAGGTCACATTCAAGCCCGATTCCGAGATTTTCGAGGTCACAGAGTTCAGCTTCGATAAGCTGTCCGAGCGGCTGCGCGAGAAGGCTTTCCTCAACAAGGGCGTGCGTATCACCATCAAGGATGAGCGTGAAGAGGTTGAGCGCTCGCACGAGTTCTATTACAAGGGCGGCATCGCCGAATTCGTCAAGCACCTCAACAAGAATAAAACCGTGCTGCACGATAAACCGCTCTACTTCGAGCGGGTAGCGGAAGCCCTCTCGATTGAGGTCGCCATACAGTACAACGATGCCTACGACGAAAAGGTCTATTCCTTCGCCAACAACATCAACACCGTCGATGGCGGCACGCACATGTCTGGCTTTCGTTCTGCCCTGACGCGCACGATCAATAACTACGCCCAGTCTTCAGGCTTAGCCAAGAACTTTAAAGGCTCTCTGAGCGGCGACGACGTGCGCGAGGGGTTAGTAGCGGTCATCTCCGTAAAACTGCCACAGCCGCAATTTGAGGGGCAAACAAAGGGTAAGCTCAACTCGGACGTGAAGGGCGCAGTCGAATCATTCCTGAACGAGCGGTTGACTGAATATTTCGAGCAGAATCCGCCGGTAGCCAAAAAGATTGTCGGCAAGGCGATTGACGCCGCGCGCGGGCGCGAGGCGGCACGCAAGGCGCGTGAGATTGTCCGCAAGGGCGCGATGGGCTCAACCATGCTCCCCGGCAAACTGGCCGATTGCCAGGAGCGTGACCCTACGCTCTGCGAACTTTATATCGTCGAAGGGGATTCTGCCGGCGGGAGCGCCAAACAGGGACGTGACCGGCGCAATCAGGCCGTTTTACCCTTAAAAGGTAAAATCTTGAACGTCGAAAAGGCTCGTTTCGACAAAATGCTCAGTCATACCGAGATAAAAACCCTGATCACGGCGCTTGGTACGGGTATCGGTAAGGATGATTTTGACCTTGGCCGGCTCCGCTATCACAAAATCGTCTTCATGACTGATGCTGATGTGGATGGTTCGCACATCCGCACATTGTTGCTGACCTTCTTTTACCGCCAAATGCCGGAGTTGATCGAAGCGGGACACATCTACATCGCCCAACCGCCGTTGTTTAAAGTGAAACGGGGTAAGCGCGAGGAGTACATTAAAGATGAGCGGTCGCTTGTACGCTTCCTCATGCGGCAGGCCACGAGTGAGTTGAAAGTTAAATTAGCCGGCGACGGCTCTGTTATCGAAGGGCGTGAGCTGGCGCGCGCTTTGGAACAGATGGTCGAATTCAAGCGGTATTGTGAGAAGTTAGTGCGCCGTTTGGTTGGTGACGAGCAGTTGCTACATCTATTGCTTGAAGCTTTCGCCGGGCGCGAAGGGGTCTTGCGGCAAGCGCAGAACATAAGTTTGCGCGGCGTGTTCCAGGAGGAGCGTGGCAAATTAATTGCCCGTGTTGAAGGGCGACTGGCGAAGGCTGGCTATCGCACAGACCTCTCAACGGACGAGGAGCATGGTCTTTGGGAGATTGACGTGACCACGCCGAGTGGCGCGAAAGTCATAATCGACTGGGAACTCGCCAGCCACGTCGAGTTTCAGAAGGCCATGGAGTTTTACGGTAGCCTTGAGACACGTTTGGCTGCGCCCTTTATTTTCGGCGAAAACGGCTCAAGCGAGCAGATCGAGACGCGTGAGGCGCTGCTCGAGCGCGTGCTTGTCTCAGCTAAGAAAGACCTGACGATTCAACGTTACAAGGGCTTGGGCGAGATGAACCCGGAGCAACTCTGGGAGACGACCATGAACCCGGAGAAGCGCACATTGCTTCAAGTCAAGATTGATGACGCGGTTGAGACAGACCAAATCTTCACGGTCTTGATGGGTGATGCGGTGGAGCCGCGCCGCCGCTTCATCGAGGATAATGCGCTGGACGTGAAGAATCTGGACATCTAAGTCTGCGGCCAGACGAGCATGTCCTGAGTTAGTTTGACACGGCGGGGCTGCTCGCCTAGAATGTAGTCCTTTCCTCCTGTGGATATTGTCCGCTGCATGCATCTCGCGCATGCAGCGGAATTTTTTTTGGCTGCAAAACGTTAGAACAGCGGCTGAGTTCTTCAGCTAGGCTTACGTTTTACTTGTTTTCGTCGCGGCCATCAGGAAATTGCTCATTCAGATCGATCCGGTCAGGCTTCGTCGCGCCTCGTTGGTTATAGTAACCACCAGGTGCAAACTGACCCGACTCGCCGATGTCCAGCGAGCGCTCATCATTTGCCGGATTGAGGTCTTCGACCGGGTTTGGCGTCGCATCCGGTTTCAGATCAGGGTCGCGCGAAGTGTCAAGCGTGGATTGGGATTGATTGTTGTCCGCCATGTTCGTTGCTCCTTGTGCTGAAGGTTTAAGCCGCATCGGGCTGTTCAGTGAAACGTTTGACGCGAAAACGATAAAGCTTGAGCGCCGCATCGGGGCGCAAACCCGCTTTGCGGGCCGCGATTGCGACCTGTTGGGCAGCATGCCCGACGCCCTCAATCGCCGGCAACAGCAACCCGCGTTGCCGGCCCGATTCGTCCGTGACGACGACCCCGTAGATGTTTGGGTCTAGGTCTTGCATCTGCGCTGGCTCTGGCGCTGAGAGCACATCGACGGAAAAGCGCAGGTGCGGGAATTCGGCCGGCGTGATTGGCCGGAAGCGCGGGTCGCGGGTCGCGGCGCTGATGGCGTTAGCGATTAATTCTTCGGCCAGCGATGGATAGGTCGGCTCAATCGTCCCGATGCAGCCGCGCAGGTCGCCGCTGTCGGTCTTAATTGAGACGAAGCAGGCGGCCGGGTGCTGCAAAGGCGACTCGGTGTCAAAGTCCGGCGGTGTAATGACACGCTCCTCGCGGACGAAAACTTCAACTGTTCGTCGCGCGAGGCGCGGCAAGTCGGCATAATCGAATGTGTGCCCGACGGAAGTGCTGAGTCCGGGTTGTACGACCGGCGCACTGCGGTCTTGTTCAAGCTTAGCTTTCATCATGCGCCCTCGCTGTCTGCGCAAGCTGCGCGACCATGTAGCCGACGCCAAAGGGGGCCTCGTAGTGCAAGACCTCGCTCGCGCGTGCGCCGTCTGCGGCTGTGCCGATGGCGACGAGCAGCGAGCGATAACCACATTCGCCCGCCAGTCGGCGCAGGTCTTGATCAATTTCGATGATCCGCTCAGGCGCAGCGGCGCTAATGGCCGCGACAATCTCTTCGTCGAACAGATGCGCGTTCGGATAATAACCGGCGGGCGCACCCGGCTTCAGCCGATGACTCAGATCGCCGCTGGCGATGAAGGCAACGGCCCGGCCCATGCGAGCAGCAGCGCGGTTGATGCATGCGCCAAAGCGCAGGTGGTCTTCGTTCGACAGGAAGCTATAGCCGAGGGCGACGACGCGCCCGCGCCAGCCGTTGCGCAGGAAGAAATAGAGCGGTACGGCCGTGCCATGATCCAGTTCATAACCTGCCGGCAGGCGCAGTAAGCGATAACCGGATTCGGCGGCCACCGCTTCGATTGCAGCGAGCAACTCTGCATCAAGCGGCGCGCTGACGGTCGCCTCCGGCGCACGGAAATCAGCGAAGTCGCCGTGAAGTTCCGGCTCGTCGTAGACGACAAAGGCGCGTGCATCGAGCGGCGCGTGCGGCGAGACGATGACGAGCGTCTCCGCGCCGGCCGCGAGCATGCGCTCGGTCAAAGCGCGCATGGCGTCAATTGAGCCGCGCACTTCGGCGATGGCCTCGCGTCCGACTTCGGGCACCATGATCGGCGGATGCGGGGCGACGCCGACAAAGACGATAGAGCCGCTATTTGCCATCTTGCGCTGCGAATCGAACGATTGCGCTGCCTGTTGTCGCCCGTGTCGAAGCACTAAAAGGGGAACAAGCGGATAAAGGCCGCGCGGTCGGCGACAGGCGGCAGCGTTGATCTTTACTTTCGAGGGATGCGCGGATTCTATCACAGCACAGGGTCGCACCGGCAAGCAGACGAGGCACACATGAAAAGGCGGCGACGTGTGTTATAGGATACAGCGCGTGTGTACGGACGGCAGCGGACTGTTAAGTTGATGATGGAGGCAGAGAACTTCGACGTATTGATCGTGGGCGCAGGCCCGGCCGGTTCGTTTGCGGCTGAGCAACTGGCGCGCGCGGGCGTGCGCGTGGCGTTGTTTGACGGGCGACCGCCGGGCGAACCGAAGGCGTGTGGCGGCGGTGTGACCTCGAAGGCGCTCACCGCTTGGCCGCATCTGCTCACGGCGGCCGGGCGCACGGTCGAAGAGGTCGAGATGTACTCGCCTGCGGGAACGCGCGTGCGCTTATGCTTGCGCGAACCCTTCGCCATCTACTCACGCTCGGCCTTCGACTCGTACCTGCGCGAACGCGCCCGCGCGGCCGGCGCACAGGTCTTTCACACGCGCGTCACGCTCAGTGAACGAAAGGACGAGCACGAGCGTTGGACTGTCCGCGCGCGCAATGGGGCAAGCTGGCGCGGCGCGGTGGTCGTCGCCGCCGACGGCGCGAACAGTCCGATTGCGCGCCGGTTCGCGGGCGCGCTGCCGAATCACGAGATGGAGGTCGCCTTCGGCTATCGCGCACCGCTGCCGAGCGCGGTTGAAGCGCCGACGGTCATCGCGTTTCTGCCCGGCTGGGCCGGTTACGCCTGGGCGTTCCCGCGCCTCGATCACGTCTCGTTCGGCATCGCCACCACGCAGGACGCCTTTGATCATCAGGCACTCGATGCGCTGCTCTGGCGCTTTATGGTGGGCTATTACCGGCAACGCACAGACCGAGGCGCGCCGCTCTGGTCTGCGGCGAAGCAAAGACAGGGGCAGGCACGCGACGAGTTGCTCGCCACCAGACTGCGCGCTTCCGTCGAACGCTACGCCGCACGGATTCCGGGTCTCACGCCGGAGACGTGGGACGCACGCCGCGCGGCGGGGCACGACTGGGCGCTGCTGGGCGACGCCGCCGGCTTCGCTGACCCCGTTACGGGCGAAGGCATCTACTACGCGCTTCGTTCGGCCGAACTGTTTGCGACCGCTTACCTGTCCGGTCAGGTCGAAACTTACGAGGCGCGCTGGCGCGCAGACTTCGGGCGCGAGTTACGCCGGGCCGCACGCATGCGCGCACGCTTCTACGGACGCTTCATGGGCGGCCCCTTCACCGCGCGCATGATCGATTTCGCACGCCTCCATCCCGGCGTCCGCCGCACGCTCCGCGAACTCGTCGCGGGCGATCAAGGCTACGTCGGGCTTAAACGCACACTTGCGCGCCGCGCCATCTGGCCGCTCTAAACATAAATGGCGGGCGCTTCAGACGCGCGCTTCAATGAATGATTTCGGGATCGACATCGAGCAAGAGCCGGCGGGCGCGTTCGAGTGCGGCAGCATTGTCGAGCACGATGTAGAGCAGGGGTAGGACTTTGGCGCGTTCGTCGTCGGCAGCTTCGGCAAGCCGGGCCAGAAACTTTGGCACGTCGCGCACGCCCTGTACGATGTAGAGCGCGATGCGCTCGGCTTCGAGTTGGTCGCGCCCTTCACGCACGAGCATCTCGGTCAGCTTGCGCCGCACGTCCTCGAACATATCAAACTCGCTGCTGGTATCTTCGATCATAAACCACCTTGTCTTAAGCGTGAGGCGCAAGCTTTAGCACGCGAGGCGAGCGTGCATTCTACCCGAGTCGGGCGCGGCATGGGTGAAATTAATTTCGCGCGGCCGGTTCCGGTTGCGTGAAAGGCGCGAGCCGGCGCTTGAGTTCCGCCGGCACGGGCACACTGTCGAACGTATCGCGGCGCACCGAGACCAGAATGAAGTGCGCTTCGGCGACGAGCGCCGGCTCACCCTTGCGTCGCACTTCAAAGTTTAAGCGCAGAGATTTCGTGCCGACGTGTGCGACGTAGACGGCGACTTCGAGCAGGTCGTCCAATTGTGCGGCGCGGCGGAAGTCGCATTCAAGATGCGCGCGGGGCAGCCACACGTCGAGTTCGTCGAAGGCGCGACCATAAGGCAGCCCGATGGTGCGGAACAACTCCGTCTCGGCGATCTCGAAGAAGCGTATGTAAGCGCCGTAAAAGATGATGCGCGCCGCGTCCACGTCCGCCCAGCGCACGCGCTCCTCGATGCGAAACTTCCACGGCTCGGCCATCGGTTGCTTCATCGCTCAAAAATGCGTCCTGCATGGGCCTGCCGCTTGCGGCGAGCGTTGCGGGTCGCTCCTGCTGCCCGCCATCGCTCTAGGTCTGTGTAGCCCGTTTTGCGCTTCGGAGGCGCATAAATGCTGGGTTAAAATATGCTCAGTAGATAGCACGCGCGTCACTCTGCGGTCAAACTCATGGTCGCCCGCGTGCATCTAAGTTAGCGCACCGGCCGACGGTTTCTCACTCCCGCGTTCGGCGCTGGTGAAAGGGCTTCAACACAAGACGAAAGGTAAACATAATGACGACCAAGAAGCAGACAAAAGTGACTTTCACGCCCGCCGAGCAGCGTGCCGCCCGCTCGGAACGAATCCAGGTACGCGAGGCCGAGCCATACGGCTGGATCGCTTTCTCGGAAGCAGGCGACGCGCAGACCTACCACCTGTTTCGCAACCCTGAGACGCGCCGGCTGGTCTGCACCTGCGCTGACTTCATCTATCGCGGCGACGCCGAACCGCGCTATGAATGCAAGCACGTCTCGGCCACGCTCAAGTACATCGCGCGGCAGTATCTCGAACGCGAGTACGATCCGCAGCGCCAGTACCTGCGCAAAGCGGCGTAACGAAAGACCGTTTAACCAGCAAGTATGCGAAGGGGCACGAGGCGGATCAAACGATCTTGCTTCGTGCCCTTTGTGTTTCGGTGGTTTAACTTATCGGCGCGCGGCCGAGCGCCGCACGATAAACCTGCTCCGTCTCATCGACCATCCGTGCCAGACTGAAACGCGCGTGCGCGGCGACGCGTGCCCGCGCGCCCATCGCTCTGCGCTGGTCAGCATTCAATAGCAGTTCGCTGAGCGCGTCGGCCAAAGCCTCCGGCGCGTCAAGGGGCACGAGCCGGCCCGTCACGCCGTCGGCTACGATCTCACGCGCGCCGTCGGTGGCGGTCGCTACGACGGGCACGCCGCACGCCATCGCCTCGACCATCGCCAGCCCGAACGCTTCCGCGCGCGACGCGGAGACGTAAACATCGAGCGCGCGCAACAGCGGCGCAAGGTCTTCTATGCGACCGACGAGGCGCACGTTTAGTTCCAACTTGTGCGCGGCGATCAATGCTTCAAGCTGCGTCTGCGTGCTGCGGCCGGCGGAGTTATCAGCACCGATGATGAAGAACGTCGTGTCGGTCAGCCCGCGTGCGACGACGTGCGCAGCCGCGCGCACAAAAATATCCTGACCCTTAACGTGGCTGAGATCGCCCACCGTGCCGACGAGCAGCGCCGCGCGCGTCTGTCCACGCAAGGCGGCGCGCGCCGCGTCGCGCTCGACGGCGGCGCAGCGTTCTAGGTCAATGCCATTTGGCACGACACAGATTTTGTCCGCCGGGAAAATCCCCTGTGCGCGCAAGCCCGCTGCGACCGCCCCCGACACCGCGATAATGCGCGCGACGTTTGCCAGCACGAACCTGTGCAGCTTACTCATGGGAAACGGGACGTGGCGCGTGATGACGAGGCGCGCACTTTGTGAGCGGCGCACGGCGAAGGCGGCGAGCGGATAATCGCGCGCCACGTGCGCGTGGACAAGCTCGATCTCATGTGCGCGGACGAAGCGCGCAAGGTTGTTGGCGCTGGCGATGTCGAGCGCGTTGCGTAAGGGCAGCGTGATGATGTGCGCGTCAGGTAAGGCTTTCAATTCGGCGCGCAACTGCGTGGTGGGCGCGAGCGCGGCATAGACTTCATGCCCGCGCGTGGCGAGCGCGTTGGTCAGGTCGGCAAAATGCCGTTCGCCGCCGCCGCGCGTGCGCGCCGAACTGATCTGAAGGATTCGCACGTAAGAAGACTAATCATGCCCGCGCGCGACGCTGGCGGCGGCGGCGAGCAGCGATTCGTCGTAGCGCGCGAGCAGGTCGTCCGGGTCTTGATAGACTGCGATGCAACCGGCGGCGCGCAGTTCCGCTTCGGGAAAGCCGCCGCAGAGTACGCCGATGGTGCGCAAGTGTGCTTTGCCCGCCGCCTCCGCATCGTAGGGCGTGTCACCGATGACGATTGCTTCCGCCGGCTTGAGCGCAAGCCGGTCGAGCGCGGCTTGAAAGATGTCTGGATGTGGTTTCGACTTGTCGGCGTCGTCGGCAGATGTCTCTTCTTCGACGAGATCGTTGATCTGCGCGATCTCTTTATAGACCGCCAACTCTTCCGCCTTGGCCGACGATGCGAGCGCGATCTTTTGGCCGTTCTGTTTAATGCGCGCGAACAAGGCGCGCACGGCGGGGAAGGCGCGCACGCGCGGCATGTATTCGCGCTTGTAAAGCTCGCCGCGATACTCTTCCATCTCCGCGCCAAATTCGGCCAACTCCGCCTTTGAGAAGAAGACAGGCATCAGTTGATCGCCGCCCTTGCCGATCTGTTGGCGCACCTCGCTGTAAGCTATTTCGCGCCCGAAGTGTCTGAACGTCTCCTGCCACGCGCGCGCGTGCAGGTCAACCGAGTCAACCAGCGTTCCGTCAATATCGAAGATCACGGCCTTGAGCATAGTACGAGCACCCTTCCTTGTTCTTAAGGTAGTCAACGACAAAATTCAGTTCATGCTAAGTGTGCGCCGCTAATTGATCAAGTACGAGGGCGCGCAACGTTCGTCCCGCTTCGGTACGCCAGCGCATGCTGCACACGCGGTCATCAGGTTGACAGCCGCGCGACCCTTAATCCACCATAAACATAGCTTCCCCGACGAAACCCCCGCCGCGACGAACGACAAGCCGAGCATCGGCACATCGTTTGCCCCTTGTTAAGACACAAGACACGCGCTACTTGCGCATGCGTGTCGCCTATAACCCCGACGGACGAGAGCGGAGGAACGCAAAAGATGGCTAAACTTATCACCGGACTTTTCAAGACGCGCACGGCGGCCGAAGCGGCCGTTGATGCGATCATCAAACGCGGTTACACGCGCGACGACATAAGCGTGTTGATGTCGGATGCAACCAAGAGTAAAGAGTTTGCGATTGAATCGGGCACGCGCGCGGCTGACGGCGCGGCCGTAGGCGGTGCAGTCGGCGGCGTAGCCGGCGCGGCGCTTCTGGCCATTCTGGCCGCAGGCACGAGTCTGGCGCTGCCGGGCGTGGGTCTCGTCATCGCCGGGCCTATCGTCGCGGCGCTTGCCGGTCTCGGCGCGGGCGGCGCGCTCGGCGGCGTGGCGGGCGCGCTCGTCGGCGCAGGCATTCCTGAGCATCGCGCCAAAGTCTACGACGCCGGCATACGCAGCGGCGGCATCTTGATCGGCATCGAAGCCAAAGCCGACGAGGACGCAGACAAACTCGAACAACTGCTTAGCGAACTCGGTGCTGACAACGTGCGCCAAGAGTAGAGGGTGCGCGCGGCGTGCTAAAGGCTGTGCTGAAGAGATAGCCATTCGTCAGTGCTGTTACAGCCATGCGCCCTGACAATCTGCATCGAGATGTTGAGGACGAAAGCGCAGGGCGAAAGTTAGGCCACGCTTGTAAGCCATGATCTGATTATTCAGATCGGCCTCTGCCTGCGTCGTCGTCGTAACTTTCGCCCTGCGCTTTTCTGCTTAATTACTTTAGCGTTTGATGGCGTCGCCGATGTCGTTGATAGTTTCACCGACTTTGCGGCGCGCAGTGCCGAAGCCTTCCTGTAGGTTGCCGCCGGCGCGTTCCGCCTCGCCTTCAGTCTCAAGATCGCGGTCGCCTGTGGCTTCGCCAACCTTGTCCTTGATCGCGCCCTTCGCCTGATCGAATTTGCCTTCGACCTCATCTCTATTCGGAATAGCCATTTCGCTGTGCCTCCTCTGCTAAATTGCGTGGACGGACGCGAAACTGCGCGCCCGCGTATTGTTTCGCGGGGCGAAAAGGGCAATGTTCGTGCCAGCAAGGCACAAACGGAGCGACCTTTGGCGGAAGTGTTTATTGAAGCTAGTGTTGAGGCGCGCTCGGCGTGCGCGAGCGCGCGGCAGTTGAGCCGTTGTGCCGTGTCCGTTTCCGTACAACGGGGCCGGCCGTTCGCTCTGAGTTAGGACAGGCGCGCCGGGTCGCAGCAGACGAAAAGAGCGGGCGCGCTGCTCATCACAGCGCGCCCGCTTTCAAGGTCACAAACGTGACCGGTTGAATTAGAACCTCAGGCGGAGGCCAAGTTGGATTTGCAACGGCGCGCCGGTGTTGTTCGTCAACAGCAGATTGCCGTTGGCATCGCGTAGCTTCAGGAAGGTCGGGTTGGACGGCGCAAGCACCTCGCCCGTCTTCTCGTTGATGCCGGGGTTGCCGTAGTTGGTGGCCGTCGTCGAAGCGTAGGTGATGTTCTGGAAGTCGAACAGGTTGAACACCTCGAACGAGGGCGACAGTTGGAACCGCTCGCCGAAGTGGAAGTCGCGCTGGATGCGGAAGTCCACGTTCTTGATCGGGCGGTTGCGATAAGAGTTGCGCTTGCTGCTCACGCCCGGTGCAACATAGGGGCGGTCGTTAAAGTTACCGGCGTCTTGATTGAGGTCGCCGCTCGTGCTGCTTTGCAGCGTGACGAGGGCCGCGTATTGCGCTGCGGTCAGACCCGACCCGGCCGGGGCGACGATGCTGCTCACGCTCACGTCAATCGGCGCGCCCGACAGGAAGCGGCTATTCGCCGCGACCTCGAAACCAAACGGCGCGTGGATGACCGTGTTGAAGGAGAAGATGTGCCGCCGATCAAGCGCGCCGTAGCTGTACTCGGGGCGCAGATCGAAGGCGTTGTCATAGGAAGCGAAGGTGGCATTGCGCTCGGTCGAGTCGCTGTCGAGGTTCTTCGACAGTGTGTAGAAGGCGTCGAACTGGCCGAACTTGCGGCGCAACTGGCCGCGGAACGTAAGCCCGCGATAGAGCGAACGCGCGGCCGAATCGCGTATCTGCACGTAGCCGGAATTGCCGAGGGCCGCGATCGGTCGGTTCTGCGCGCCGATGACGCCCGCTGTGGCTATGCCGAAGAAGGGCCGGCGGCTCATGTCGCCCGTGCGAATGATCGGCGCGGGCAGATCGAAGTCGCGGTTGAAGCTCAGGTGGACGGTGTTGACGTAATCGAAGTTCGCGCCGACCGTTAAGCCGCGCGCGAGTTCACGCTCAACGCCTGCGCCGAACTGCGTCGAGCGCGGGTTCTTCACTTGATCGCCACCCGCGACGACCTGCAAGCCGTTCTGCGGATTAGCGGCCGTGCCGCCCGCCGCCGCGATGTTCGCGTTGATCTGGTTCACTTGATCAATCGTCAAGACCGGCAGCGCGTTGAGCGGGAAGTTGTTCAAGTCAATGCCGATTGAGCGGAACTGTTTATAGACCGTGTTGAGGCTCGCCGGCAGATTGGTGAAGGGCAAGTTCAAGGTCACGTCGCCGGGCGGCGTGCGGAAGTTGTTCAGCGGCGCGGCGAGCGTGATGAGCGGCGTAAACGCATAGTAGATGCCGCCGAAGCCGCGAATCACACCCTTGCCATCTTTCCACGGATCCCATGCAAAGCCTGCGCGCGGGCCCCACTGATTGGTCTGGTCAGGCAGCGCGCGCGGGTTGACGTGCCCAAGCGGTAGATTCGTGCTGGCGACAAGATCGGTCAAAGTGTTGTTGGTCGTCGCGGGCGTCGGCATGAACTGCGCCTCGTAGCGCAGCCCGTAGTTGAACGTTAAGTTCGGGCGGAAGCGCCATGAGTCTTGCGCGAATACGGCGATCTGCGGCGACGACAGGGTCAGTTCGCCGTTGCCGATCTGGCGACCGTAACGCACGCGCGTGTCGTCGAAGCGATTGACCGGATCGACGATTGTGCCGGTGACGTTGCCGTTCGCGTTCGCCGTCGTGCTGTTGCCGCCGGCCGAGAGAATTCTAAGAATCTGGATGACCGAGGTCGGGTCAGTGCCGAGACCTGAGAAACTGAAGCTGCCGAACTGCCGGAAGGCAAATACCTGGCTCGCTTTCACGAAGTTGTACTCAGCACCGAGTTTGATCGTGTGCGTGCCGCGAATGTTCGTGAGGTTATCGGCAAACTGCACGCGGTAGTCCGACTCGGTTGTCGGCAGGAAGTTAACCGTCCCGAAGATGCCGTAATTCGCGCGCACTTCCGGCGCAAACGCATTCGCCAGCCGGGGGCGATTCTCTTTTGAATACTGACCGCGCGCTTCGTTGACGAGCGTGGGGCTAAAGAACGTCGTCAACTGGCCGTTGAACGTGTTCGAGTTGTCGCCCTCTGTGCCGTTGTTGGAGAGCGCGCTGTTCGTCGTCGGCGTCAGCGACGTGCCGTTTGTAACCGCGTTGAGCGCCGTATTGACGCTATGGTTGTAGCGAATGTTGAACTGATTCTTCTGGTTGATATTGAAATCGAAGCGCGTCAGGAAAACTTTCGCGTCGTTGGTCTGCGGGTACGGGCCTTCCTGTGCGAAGCTGAAATTCAGCGCCTCGTTGATGCCGCTGGCGATTGTGCCGGTCGTCAGCCCCGCGCCGCGCAGGTTGTTCATAAGGACGGCGCGCGACTGTTGCAGCTTCTGCTGCTCGTAGGCGACGAAGAAGAAGGCCTTGTCCTTACCGCCGAAGAGGGAGGGGCCGCCCTCGCCAAAGCGCGGTACAAAGAGCGGGCCGCCGACATCGCCGCCGAACTGCTGTTGCGTCGGCGCTGCGACTTGGCCGAAAGCGTTCTTGTGCGCCATATTTCTCGGCCGGTCGAGATAGAACGCGTTACCGTGAAAGTCGTTTGTGCCTGACTTGGTCACGACGCTGATGATGCCGCCGGTCGAGCGACCGAACTCGGCGTTGTAGCCCGAAGCCACGACCTGAAACTCCTTGACCGCGCCCTGCGGAATAGTGAACGCCTGATTGGAGCGTTCGCCGCCGCGCAAGCCGCCAAAGAAGGGGTTGTCATAATCGCCGCCATCGATCTGCACGTTCGAGTTGATGCCGCGCTGTCCGACCAGCGAAATCTGCCCGCGTGAAGGATCGATCTGAGCGGTCGGCGTCGCTAAGACGAAATCCTGAAAGCGACGACCGTTGATCGGCAGTTGGCTGATCGCCGTTTCGTTGAGGTTGGTTGATGTCTGCGTCTGCGTCGTCTCGACGCTGGCGGCGGTCACGAGCACTTCCTCCGTCACATTCTGTACGCTCAGCGTGACGTTGGCGGTGAGTGCGGAACCGACCTCGACGTGATAACCGGTCTGCGTGGCGGTGCCGAAGCCGGCGGCCGTCGCTTCAACGGTGTAGTCGCCCGGCTTAAGCTGGATCGCCTGAAACTCGCCATTCTCATTGGTTGTGAAGGTCTGCGAGAAACCGGTCGCCGGGCTAGTAACCGTCACTGTTGCGTTGGGCACGGCCGCGCCCTGTGGGTCTTTGACCGTGCCGACGATCTGACCTGCGGTGGCCTGCGACTGGGCATTGGCGTGCATAAAACCGAAGCCCAGACAGAGCATCACAAGCATCAGCGCGCAGGCTGATCGGAGAAGGGGTGTAATTGACATAGTTCGTCCTTTTCTTTCAATTGTTGTTGCAGGTTCGGGCTAATGCCGAGCGCATGCGGTCAACTCTGCCCGAAGATGTTCTGTGGATTACCCAGTGTAGGTAACAATGACGGCGCGCGTGTAAAGCAAGCTTATAACATAACAGCCGCCTCTTACGCGAGTCTGACGGCCCGGTTACGGCGCAGTTAAATACTACAAATAAAGACGGCAGGCAAGTCCGTCCCGCACAATTCTCGCGCCCCCTCGGCGCACCCCGCACGTACGCGCACGCCGCCCCGTCCGCGCGATACTTTTTTCGCAGCCATTACTTCATTCACACTCGCGCAAAACGTTAGCAGTTTGCCCGCCTACGCCCTATGGACGGCATAGCAAACACCCGTTTGGTGCGAAGCAGGTAGCCGCAGCACAGTCTACTTTGATGCGCGCGGTGCGTTCTTTTAGCGCCAAATAACGTGCGGCGGGCGGTGCGCTACGCATGGCACGAAGCTTGAAAAGAACTTAGGGCGGAAGCGACAGCGCGAGCGCCGCAGGTAGTTTGAAGTTTTGCCGCGCCGTCGGTCATACGATTTCAGATTTGCGCCAGAGGGGGGAAACAATCGTGGCGCAAACGTCGACCGCCCCGGCAGCCTTTGTTAGAGGAGAAAGGTTGTCCGGGGCGGTCGTATGAATACGCGGGCCGGGCGAAACTTGCGCCCGAGCGCCTTCGCTTACTTTGCCTCAACGATGATGGCCATGCCCTGCCCGCCGCCGATGCAGGCGGTGGCCAGCCCGTAGCGCAGCCCGCGCCGCCTGAGTTCCATCAGCACGGTGAGCACGAGCCGCGTGCCCGTTGCGCCGAGCGGGTGACCGAGTGCGATTGCGCCGCCGTTGACGTTCGTGCGCGCGCGGTCAAGCCCGAGTTCTTTTTCGACCGCGAGATACTGCCCGGCAAACGCCTCGTTGACTTCGACGAGGTCGATCTCTGCAAGCTTCAAGCCCGCCTGCGCCAACGCCTTGCGCGTTGCCGGCACAGGCCCGATGCCCATCACGTCCGGCTCGACACCAGCATAGGCCCAACTGACGATGCGACCGAGCGGCTCTAGTCCGCGCTCACGCACGAACTCTTCACCAGCGATAACGAGCGCCGCCGCGCCGTCCACGATCCCCGAAGCGTTGCCGGCGGTGACGAAGCCGTCCTTGCTAAACGCGGTCGGCAGTTTCGCCAGCACTTCGAGCGTCGTGTCGGGACGCAGGTGATCGTCTGTGTCCACCGTCTTCACGCCTTTGCGCGTCTTCACTTCGACGGGCACGATCTCTTCAGCGAACAGTCCGGCCGCCTGCGCGCGTTTCGCTTCCTGCTGCGAGCGGAGCGCGTATTCGTCCTGCTCGGCGCGCGAGATTTCGTAGCGGCGCGCAAGGTTCTCGGCCGTGCCGGCCATCGTCGTGTTGCAGTAAGTGTCTAAGAGCGCGACCATCAGGCTGTCTTCCAGCTTGCCTTGACCGAGCGCGAAGCCGGCGCGCGCGCCGTAGATGACGTGCGGGGCCATAGACATTGATTCCATGCCACCGACGAGCGCGGTGCGCGCTTCGCCGAGCATGATCATCTGCGCGCCAGAGACGATTGCTTGAATGCCGCTGCCGCACAGGCGGTTGACGGTGAGCGCAGGCCGTTCGGCCGGCACGCCCGCCTTCAGCGCCACGTGACGCGCGCCGTAGATTGCGTCGCCGGATGTCTGCAAGGCGTTGCCGATGATGGTGTGGTCGATCTCTTCGGCCGCGACGCCCGTCACAGCCAGCGCACCCCGCGCGGCGGTCGCCGCCAGATCAATTGCCTTCACGTCCTTCAATGCGCCGACATACTCCGTCATCGGCGTCCGCTTGCCACCCAGAATAAAGACATCACGAGCCATGATTTTTAGTTCAACCTCACAGATGAAATTATGACCATAGGGAGAACAGATAAGATTAACAGAGCAGCGCAACCTGATCAATCGCTGAACCTGTGCGTGGCGCGGTAGCGATGGAGCAGTTCTTCGAGGAAGCCTTCGTAGGTGAACTCTGCGGGGTCGAAGCCGGGTTGGAGTTTATAGAGGAGCGGGGTGGCGATGCGCCAGGCCATCCACTGGCGCGGGCCGTCGCCCAAATCCCAGCGCCGCCGCAGGAACGCTTCGACCACTTCGATCTCGCGTTCGTTCATCTGGTTCACGTCGGCGTAGAAGGGCATGGGCTTGAACGAGCGCCTGAGGGCCGCGTCGCTCGTCGGCGCGTTGAAGACTTCGGCAAAGGTCGGCGCTTGATCCGCGCGCTCGCGCACAACGACCGTGCCCGCGACGAAATCGCCGACGCGTTGATCGCGCTCGCTTGCAAAGACCGACACCAGCCCGACCGAGTAGAAGGGAAACGGCATCATGTCGAACAGGCGCAGAAGATTGCGCGCGCCCGCTTCCCAGAACGTGACGGGCCGGCCGTCCTCGCGGATGACGCGCAAGCGCAGCCACAGCTTGCCCGGCGTCTGCCCGTTCCACAGCCACTCGAACAGCGCGAAGTAGCCCGACCAGATCAGGAACACAGCGATGATGAGCAGCGCCGTCACCCACTTCGGCGCTTCCGTCAGCCGGTTGCCGAAGTGGGTGAGCAGGCCCGCCCAATGAAGCACGATGACGAGCAGCAGGATGAAGAGCAGTTGCAGCGCGTGATCGAGCGCGCACGCGAGAAAGCGGTTGCCGATGGACGCCAGCGCAAAGTGTAGCGGCACGCGCTCCGGCGTCTCGATGACCAGCGTATCGTCAGTTGGAACTGCGGCCGACATCGGCGCTAAGGATAACCGATCCGTGCGCCGGGCAACATGGATTTATTGAATGACCGTGTGGGTCATGCTAAAAGATGCAGGGAAACATTCGGGGCCGCTCGGCGGTCGAAGAGGTGAGCAATTATGGTCAGCACCGAGGTCGGCACTGATGTCATACCGCAAGCAGCGGACGCAACGTTCAGCCTGAGACGCTCACGGGCGACGCAGTCCTGCCCGGCTTTGAACGCGCTTAGACCAAATCTGGTAAGCGCCGAAATCTGTTAAGCCCGCCCTAGCAAATTTTCCGCACCTCACTCGCCAATCGCCCGTCTTGCACGTCAATGATCACTTCCGCGTGCGCGGCGCGCCCGAAGGTCTCGAAGGCGGCGCGCTCGACCGCCGCGATGAGTTCGGTGTGCAGCCCGCGTGCGCCCGTGCCACGTCGTTCGCTACGCGTGATGAGATATTCGAGCGCCGCGTCGGTGACGGAGAGTTGCAGCCCCTCGCCGCGAAACTCGTGTTGAAACTGCGGCAGTACGTTTTCGCAGAGGATCAGGCGCAGGGTCTCGCGCGGCAGGGGCGGGAAGGTGACGATGCGTGCGAAGCGGCCGATTAGCTCCGGCAGAAATCCGAACTTCTGAAAGACCGCGACCTCGTCTATCGTCAACGCGCCCGCCGCGTGCGCGCTCGCCCCGCGAAAGCCGACGGACGCACGCCGCTCGCGCAGCAGTTCGTCGAGACCGGAGAACGCGCCGCAGGCGATGAAGGGAATGTCGCGCGTGGAGACTTCGGCGCGCTGCCCGAAAGCGGAGAAGCCGTAATCCATCGGCACGCTGACCGTCGAACTTTCGAGCATCGCCAATAATTCGCGCTGCACGCCGTAGCCCGACACGTCTTTCGTCGTGCCCTGACCCGCGAAGCGCGCGCTGCTGCCCGCCGACGCCAGCTTGTCGAACTCGTCCAGACAGACGACGCCGCACTCGGCGATGTAGGTGTCGTCATCCGCCGCCGCGATGAGGCGCGTCAGGATCGTGCGTACATCGTCGCCGACATAGCCGGCCTCGGTGAAACTGGTGATGTCAACGACGACTGTGGGCAGTTTGAAGAAGTGGCGAAACAGCAGTTCGACAAGGAACGTCTTGCCGCAGCCGGTCGGGCCTGTCAGCAACACGTTCTGCTTCGGCGGCAGTTCGCTGGGCCGCACGCCCTCGACGTGGATGCGCTTCAGCCGCCGCACGTGCCGGTAGGCCATGAGCGCAAGCGCCTGCCGCTGCTCGTCCTGTCCCTTGTAGCCGCGCCGCGCAATCTCGGCCGCGATCTCCAAAGGCGGCGGCAGCGGCAAGGCTTCGATGAAAATGCGCTGCGCCTCCTTGAAGTGGCTCAGAATCTCCGACGCGTCCGCTGCTTCTTCTTCGGGTTGTACCGGCTTAAAATCCATAACATCCAGTTCGGCGCTCGACTGTCTAAACTAAGAACCTGCGGCGCTGGCCCGGAACATAACCGAGCCTCTGGCGCAAGCCCGCGTCAGCGTCCGCCGGAAACAGCTTGTTGGCTCACACGCCGCGCACGCGTAGAAAGCGCCGCTTGCCAACCTGAACCAGAATTTCCTGCGCGGTTTGCAATGCCACCTCGTCGTCCGCGCGCGTGCGCCGCTCTTGACCAACGCGCACGCCGCCCTGTTCGACGAGCCGGCGCGCTTCCGCCACCGAAGGCGCAAGCTTCGTTTCGACCAGCAGACGCGCTAGTTTGTAAGTGCCTGCCGCCACGTTGTGCGTCTCGATCTCTTCCGGCGCTTCCTTGTGTTTGAAGATGCGGTTGAACTCGTCCGTGGCCGCTTGCGCGGCCGCCGCCGAGTGAAAGTCCGCGATGATACGTTGCGCCAGTTCGACCTTCAGATCACGCGGGTTGCGCGTGCCCGCTTCGGCCTGCGCGCGCAGTTCCTTGATCTCTTCAACGCGCAGGTCGGTCATCAATTCATAGTAGCGCCACATCAACTCGTCCGAGATGGACATGACCTTGCCGAAGATTGCAAACGGCGGCTCGTTGATGCCGATGTAGTTACCTAAAGATTTAGACATCTTCTGCACGCCGTCCGTGCCTTCGAGCAGCGGCATGATGACGCAGACCTGCGCTGCCTGCGCGTACTCGCGTTGCAGGTTGCGCGCCAGCAGCAGGTTGAACTTTTGATCCGTGCCGCCCAGTTCGACATCGGCTTCGAGCGCGACCGAGTCGTAAGCCTGCACGAGCGGGTAGAGCAGTTCGTGGAGCGCAATCGGCTTCTCTTCCTTGAGCCGTTTTTGGAAATCGTCGCGCTCAAGAATCTGTTTGACCGTTACGTGCGCGGCGAGCCGGATGAAACCTTCCGAGTCGAACTTGTCCATCCACTCGGAGTTGAAACGAATCTCCGTGTGCGCCGGATCGAGCAGCTTGAAAATCTGTTGCTTGTAAGTCTCGGCGTTCGCGTTGATCTCGGCGCGCGTCAGTTGCGGGCGCGTCGCACTCTTGCCGGACGGATCACCGATTAATCCTGTGAAGTCGCCGATGAGGAAGATGACCGTGTGGCCGAGTTCCTGAAACGCGCGCAGCTTGCGCAGGACGACGGCGTGGCCGAGATGTATGTCCGGCGCGGTCGGGTCTGCGCCCAACTTCACGCGCAGGGGCCGACCCGTGCGCGCACTCTGCGCCAACTTCGCGCGCAAGTCATCCTCGCGGATCATCTCTACTGCGCCCTTGCGCAGAAAAGCCAGTTGCTCATCTATCGTCATCGCACCCGTTAGAGTAGCGCATCTGTCGCGGGCTGCGCTATCCTCTGCGGCATCCTGTCTTAAAACATTTGCGCGGACGCGTGACTACGCATCCGCGTGCGCTTGAGATGACGACGAATGCGACAAACGAGTTGAGCGCGAGCGCAAATCCGCTCGCGGGCGCTGAGTTGTCTTTCATCGGCGCGGGCGTGATGGCCGAGGCGATGATCGCGGGGTTGCTGAAACAGCAGTTGGTGACGCCCGCACAGATCACGGGTAGCCATCCGCGGCCGGCGCGGCGCGCGGAACTGGCAGAGCACTACGGCATCAACTTGAGCGAGAGCAACCGGGCGGCGGCGCGCGGCGCAATCATCGTGCTCGCGGTCAAGCCGCAGAAGTTGCATGGCGTCTTGCAGGAGTTGAAAGCGGCGTTGCAGGCGGAGCAACTGGTCGTCTCGATCATCGCGGGCGCGCGTTTGGAGACGATTGCGGACGAGTTGCAGCACCCGGCGGTCGTGCGCGCGATGCCGAACACGCCCGCGCAGATCGGGCGCGGCATGACCGTATGGACGACGACCGCGCAGGTGAGCAATAGGCAAAGCGCACAGGTGCGCGCGATGCTCGGCGCGTTGGGACGCGAGATGCGCGTCGCCGAGGAACGCCAGATCGACATGGCCACAGCTTTGAGCGCGACGGGGCCGACCTACATCTTCATGCTCATGGAAGCGCTCGTGGACGCGGGTGTCCACATGGGCTTCTCGCGCGAGGTAGCGCGCGAACTCGTCGTCGAGACGATGCTCGGCTCTACGCTCTTTGCGATGGAATCGCACAAGCACCCGGCGGAATTGCGCAACATGGTCACTTCGCCCGGCGGCACAAGCGCCGAAGCGATCTACCAGATGGAAAAGGGTTCTTTGCGCACAGTCCTCTCGAAAGCCGTCTATGCGGCTTACCAGCGCGCGGTCGCACTCGGCAAAAAATAAGCGCCAAAATAATCACCAAAATAATCATCAGGCTGCGAAGACTGATCCAGCGCACAAGGGTTCGTCTTTGGGTTTTGCAGCGGCGCGGCGGCGCGTCTGTCGCGGCGTGGGCCTGCCTTGACCGGTTGTGAAATCGCGTGCTAGATTAAATTTCTTTAACGGCACACAGTTTTCGTCACCTGTAATTAAGCAACCCCGGATCGCCTGAGAATCTGACACGTTATGATCTGCCTGGCCCTAGCTGAAGGCTCTATCCAACTCGTGCCCGACGGGACGGTCTTTCTGCACATTGCGATCATCATCCTGATGGTCTACGTGCTGAACGCGACGCTCTTTCGGCCCATCAATCGCATCCTCGCCGAACGCGAGGCGCGTGCCCGCTTGGGCTTGGGCGCGGCGGGCGACATTATGAAGAAGGTGGACGAGAATCTGACCCTCTACGAGAACGGCTTGCGTTCAGCGCGGGCGGAAGGTTACAGGCTATTGGAACAGCAGCGCGCAGAGGCTCTGAGCGCGCGGCAGACACAACTGGCGCAGGTACGCGAAGAGGCGGAACGCAGGCTCGCCGCCGAGCGCGAGGCGATCCGCGCGCAGGCGGACGCGGCGCGCACCACGCTCGGCCAAGACGCGCAGCGCATGGCCGCACAGATCAGCGCGCAGGTGCTTCATCGTTCCGTCGGCGCTTGACGGGCGACACGCCTGAATCAGAATTTTATGTTCGTTACGCTCAGCACAAACCTGCTCATGTTCGCGCAGGAAACCGCCGCCTCGCACCCTTGGTACAACTATCCGGGCTTCGAGGCGTGGAAGTTCCTGAATCTGTTTCTGTTCATCCTCGCGCTCGTCGTAGTGCTGCGCCGCCCCATCGGCCAGTCAATGCGCGCGCGGCGCGAATCAATCCGCAAGGAGTTGATGCGCGCGCAGGAGGAGCGGCAGGCGGCACTGTTGAAACTGGAAGAGGTGAACGCGCGGCTCGCGCGGCTGCATGACGAAGTGGCGACGGTGCGCGCACAGTCTGAACGGGAAGCAGCGCAGGAGCGTGAGCGCATCGCGCGCGCCACTGAAGAGGACGCACGGCGTCTGCGCGAGCAGGCGCAGCGCGAGATCGAGAGCGCAGGCAAGGCGGCGCGGCTTGAGTTGCGGCGCTACGCCGCCGAGCAGAGCGTCGCCTTGGCCGAGCAGTTGATCCGGCGCGACCTGCGCCACGACGACGACGAGCGCCTGATGCGCGACTACATCACAGAGTTGGGAGGGCCGAGCCGTTGAGCGTGCAGGCGGTGGCGCGTCGCTACGCGACGGCGCTGGCAGACGTGGTGCTGGCGCATAATGAAGCGCGCGAGGTACAGCAGGAGTTGGGCACTTGGGCCGCGATGATGCAGGCCAATCCGCAACTGCTCGAAGTCTTCCGCAACCCCGTCGTCCCTTACGAGCAGAAGCATAAAGTGCTCGCCGCGTTGATTGCGCGCGCGCGCGTGCGGCCGACGACCGCGAACTTCCTGCAAGTGCTCCTGCGCAACCACCGGCTCGCCAACCTCAGCGAGATCAACCACAGCTTTGCGCGCGAGTTGGACGTGCGCGCCGGGCTAGTGCTGGCGCACGTCACGACGGCGCGCACCGTCACGCCGCAGGAGCAGGAAGCCCTGCGCGCGCGGCTGGCGCAGATGACGGGGCGCAACGTGTACTTGCAGTTTGCGGTAGATGAAGGGTTGATCGGCGGCGTCGTCACTCGCATCGGCTCGACCGTCTACGACGGTTCGGTGCGGACGCGCTTGCAGCAGATCAAACAGCAGATGGCAGAAGGACAATGACAACGGCTGAGTCCTGAGTAAAGTCAGTTCTTTGCTTACACAGCACACAACACGCAGCATTTAATTCTTATGGAACAGATCAAAGCCAACGAGATCAGCGACATTATCCGCCAGCAGATCGAGAACTTCGACGGCGGCGTGACCGTGACGGAAGTGGGCACGGTCATCAAGGTCGGCGACGGCATCGCCGAGATTCACGGGCTGGACAAGGTCATGGCCGGCGAACTGCTGGAACTGCCGCATGACGTGCGCGGCCTTGCCCTGAATCTGGAAGAAGACAAGGTGGGCGCGGTGCTCTTTGGCGACTTTCAAAAGGTCAAAGAGGGCGACACGGTCAAGCGCACGGGGCGCATCATGGAAGTGCCGGTCGGCGAGGCGCTCATCGGGCGCGTCGTCAACGCACTCGGTCAGCCCATTGACGACCGCGGCCCGATCATCACGAACGAGTTCAACCCCATCGAGCGCATCGCGCCGGGCGTCGTTGATCGCCAGCCCGTGAAAGAGCCTTTGCAGACGGGCCTCAAGTCTATTGACGCGATGGTGCCCATCGGGCGCGGGCAGCGCGAGCTGATCATCGGCGACCGGCAGACGGGCAAGACGGCCGTTGCGCTCGACACGATCCTGAATCAGCGCGGGCAGAACGTGATCTGCATCTACGTCGCCATCGGGCAGAAGGCTTCGACGGTCGCGCAGGTCGTCAAGACCTTGCAGGAGTTCGACGCGATGAGCTACTCAATCGTCGTCGTCGCCTCTGCCGCCGACCCGGCCGCGATGCAGTATCTCGCGCCCTACTCCGGCGCAGCCATCGGCGAATACTTCCGCGATTCCGGCCGCCACGTCCTGACCATCTACGACGACCTCTCGAAACAGGCCGCCGCGTACCGCGAAATCTCTTTGTTGCTGCGCCGCCCGCCGGGGCGCGAGGCGTATCCGGGCGACGTGTTCTATCTGCACTCGCGGCTGCTGGAGCGCGCGGCGAAACTGTCGGACTTGAAGGGCGGCGGCTCGCTGACCAGCCTGCCGATCATCGAGACGCAGGCGGGCGACATCTCGGCCTACATCCCGACGAACGTCATCTCGATCACGGACGGGCAGATCTTCCTTGAAGCCGACCTCTTCAACGCCGGCATCCGGCCCGCCATCAACGTCGGCAACTCCGTCTCGCGCGTCGGCGGCTCGGCGCAGATCAAGGCGATGAAGTCGGTCGCAGGCACGCTCCGGCTAGACCTCGCGCAGTACCGCGAGTTGGCCGCCTTCGCGCAGTTCGGCTCAGACCTCGATAACGCGACGCAGGCGCAGCTTGCGCGCGGGCAGCGGCTGACGGAGATTTTGAAGCAGCCGCAGTATCAGCCGATGCCGGTTGAGAAACAGGTGCTCATCATCTGGGCGGCGACGAGCGGTTATCTGGACGACGTGCCGGTTGATCAATCGCGCCGCTTCGAGACGGAATTGACCAACTTCATCGAGAACTCGCATCCGGGTCTGCTCACCGCCCTGCGCGAGAAGAAGTCGTTGACCGACGAGATCAAGGCCGATCTCAAAACGGCCATCACCGATTTCAAACAGACCTGGTCGAGCACACCGCCCGCCCTGCGCGGCGCAACCGCCCCGGCCACGACGGCCGCTGCCGGAGCATGAAATAGCAGAGGTCAGAGCTTAGAGGTTAGAGGTCAGTCGAAACTGTCCGCCCTAGCCTCTGACCTCTGACCTCTGACCTCTGACGTTATGGCTAATCTCCTCGATCTCCGCCGGCGCATCAAGTCGGTTAAGAATACGCAGCAGATCACGAAGGCGATGAAGATGCTCGCCGCCGTGAACCTGCGGCGCGCGCAGGAGCGCGTCGTCAACGCGCGCCCGTTCGCGCGCAAGATGACGGAAGTGCTCACCGAACTCGCCGCGCACACGGACGAGAACTATCATCACCCGTTGCTCGATCAGCGCGGCGACGAGCGTTATCTGCTCGTGCTCATCACGGCGGACAAGGGATTGGCGGGCGCGTTCAACGCGAATCTGACGAAGGCCGCGCAGGCTTTCCTCAGCGAACACGCGGAGCGGACGGTCGAGATGATAGCGGTCGGGCGCAAGGGGCGCGACTTCTTCCGCCGCCGCAACGTGGAGATCGTGCAGGAGTACATCGGCCTGACCGGCAAGGGGCGCATCACTTACGCGGAAGCGGTCGAGGTGGCCGAAGATGTCATGCGCCGCTTCACCGAAGACGAGACGCTCGATAAAGTGTTTCTCATCTACAACGAGTTTCGCTCCGTGCTCTCGCAGCGCGTCGTCGTCGATCAACTTCTGCCCGTCGCGCGTGCCGCAGGTGACACGGACGAGACCGCGTCGGGCACGCCGGACGAAACCTTCGTCGAATATGTCTATGAGCAGCCACCGGCCGAGATTTTCGGGCGACTGCTGCCGCGCTTGGTCGAGACGCAAATCTTCCGCGCGCTCCTTGAATCAATCGCTTCGGAGCAGGGCGCGCGCATGACGGCGATGGATTCGGCGTCGAAGAACGCTGGTGATCTGATCAGTTCGCTGACGCTCAACATGAACCGCATCCGGCAGGCGGCGATCACGAAAGAGATCATCGAGGTCGTCTCCGGCGCAGCGTCGGCCGGTTAAAGAGTTCCACCAACAAGTCCAACTTGAAAAGGGAAGCGGCGCAGGCGGAGCGTGAGCTTCCCTTTTCGCTTGCTCGCGCAATGACGGCGAAACGTGAGTTGAGACAAACAACGGCGCACGCGCCGCACCCGTCATGGCGCAATCGGTTGTGGCGTTACGGGCCGCTGCTTGCGTGGCTCGCCTTCATCTTCTACGCCTCGACCGCCGCGCTCTCCGCCTCAAACACCTCGCGCATCATCGGCCCCCTGCTGCATTGGCTCTTTCCCGCCATCACCGAAGCGCAACTGCTGCGCGCACATTTCGCCACGCGCAAACTCGCCCACTTCAGCGAGTATGCCCTGCTTGCGCTGCTTGCCGCCCGCGCCTTCAGCACATCCACGCACACTTGGCTGCGCCGCCACTGGCTCACCAGCGCGCTCGCGCTCGTGATCCTTTACGCGCTCCTCGACGAATACCATCAAAGCTTCATCCCCGCGCGTACAGGCTCTATCTGGGACAGCATGATTGACAGCGCGGGCGGCGTAACCGCGCTGCTGCTCCTCGCCCTCTGGCGCTCCCGCCGGACTGATTTGCGCTCCGTCTGACGTTTACGTTACGCCCCGCCAAGTTCCTGTTGACATCATCTTGCAAGAGGCATATCTTGCTTTCGTTTTAACGTTTGCACTTACCGGCGTGAGGTTGACCCACCCGCGTGGCCCGTCTCACGGCATTCGTCAACCAACCCGTGTCTTGACCTCTCGAAGACGCGGCTAAATCTAGGTACGTCTGAAGCGTAAACTGACGTGCGTGGTCAGCACCTACCCGCACGCCCTGTCCATTAACCTCAAACGCTAGGAGACGCAGACAGGCCTATGGCGAGCGGCGCGCACGCAGCAGACCCACCGCAGGGTGCGGCTCGAACTTGGAGCACGGCAGCCAAGCGTGCACGGGTTGCTTCGGCCGCGCGATTACGGCTCGATTTTCGTTGGCATCTCCTAGCCCAAATTGCCAAAACTCAAAGGACGTTTGCCGCCTCATCCTTACTCGTAGACGCGCAAACAATGACAGGGGGTTAACTCACCTCGATCCTCGAAAGGAGTTTAGCTATGGCAACAAGGAAAGGCAGAGCCGGCCCGCGCGAAGGGGAAGGCGATGTCGATCTAACACCACATCCGCTGGTGGCTAAGAATCATCCAGACCCTGATGAAGTGAACGTCCCGGCGGACGTGATCTCGCTCATCGGCTATATCGGGCCGTCGAAGCGCCCCGATCATACCCGGCTTTATCAGGACTTGTCGTTCAATAACTACTACGACATTCCCACCGCCGGCATCGTCAGCACCACGGCCATTAACACTGACGACGAGAACAGTCCGACGCACGTGCAGGTCTCGGCCGACACGCGCGTGGACGTGGTCACAATCTCCGTGCAAAGCGTCGAAGCACGCTTCCTGAGCGGTTCGATTGCGAGCGGCTTCCTCGGCGGCGCGGCAGCGCAAGCTGCTGGCGGGGGTGCGGCGCTGGCTTGCACGAACATCACCACCTATATGCCGTCTTGCGTGGCGAACGCGGGCGGCGCACAGGCGCAAGCCGCAGGCGCGCAGACGCTCTGCACCAACATCACGACGCACATGCCTTCCTGCGTCGGCGGTGGGCAGCCGCAGACGCTCTGCACGAACATCACGACCTATATGCCGTCTTGTGTCGGCCAAGCGGGCGGCGCGCAGGCCCAAGCGGCCGCTGCGCCAACGCTCTGCACGAACATCACGACGCATATGCCGTCGTGTGTGCGGCAACCGATGTGTCTGACGGTCGTGACCGCGAATCCGACCGACTGCGGGCAGCAGTGCAATCCTTATTGCATCGCCACCATCGTCACGTCGGGCGTCGGCGGAGTGCAGGCTGAGGCGGCTGCCGCGCCGGTCAACCAGACGCTCTGCACGAACATCACCACGCATATGCCGTCGTGTGTCGGGCCGCAGCCGCAAACGCTCTGCACCAATATCACGACGCACATGCCGTCGTGTGTCGGCCAGGCGGGCGGTGCGCAAGCGACGGTGCAACCAATCGCCTGTACGAACATCACGACGCACATGCCTTCGTGCGTCGGCGGGCAACCGCAGACGCTTTGCACCAACATCACCACGCACCAGCCGTCGTGTGTTCAACCGCCATGCACGAACATTACGACGCATCAACCATCGTGCATCGGGCATCCGACGCTCTGCACGAACATCACGACGCACCAACCGTCCTGCGTCCAGCCGCCATGTACCAATATCACGACGCACCAACCGTCGTGTGTCGGGGGCGGTGGCGGTGGCGTGCTGGCGCAAGCGGCCGTGGGCGGTGGTGGTGGGCAGACACTCTGCGCCAACATCACCACGCATATGCCGTCGTGTGTTAACACGCAGTTCTGCATCACGATACCGACGGCCAGTCCGACGAATTGCAACACGTTCGGCGGGCAGATGTGCATTACGCTGTTCACTGCTAATCCGACGAATTGCGGAGGTGGCGGCGGCGGCGGCGGCACAGTGATGTGTATCACCTTACACACGCACGTGCCGTCGTTCTGCCAACCGTGTCGCCCCATAGCGAACACGGCGGCCACGCTCTGTACGCAGCATCTGACGGGGACGGTCGGCACACTCCTTTGACCCTCAACCGGGCGGCGCGGCCCAACTGTACAAAGGGGCCGCGCTCCCCGGTTGTGGGTGTGACAGA
>DASVQA010000075.1:0-26993 GCA_036389375.1 Pyrinomonadaceae bacterium
GTCCGCGCCCGCTTCGCTGTCGCGTCAGTCGTTAGTTTGTGTCGAACCGCTTAAGGTCGGCCGAAGATGTCGCCGAGGATGCTGCCGGCGTTGCGGCCTGAATTGTTCCGGCCGTTACGATAGCCGCCGTAGCGTTGGTAGCCCTCTCGATAGCCCTGCAAGAAGGCATCGCGGTAAGCCTGTTTGTAGCTGCCCTTGCTGCCGTAGGACGAGTTGTAGCCCTCAGTCCCGTCTTTGTAGAAGTGCGAGCGTTGGGGGCTGTAGCTCTGACCACGGTCGGCGTCGCTTGCGCCTGTGTTCAGCCCGTCCTGATAGCCCTGCTGCTGCGCGATCTGATAGACGTTATTGCGCCCGTAACTGCCGTAGCGGCCATTATTGCCATAACCGCCATTACGCTCGTAGCGGTCGTCGCGCCCATCACGGTCACGGTCATAATCGCGGTCACGATCACGATCACGGTCACGATCATGGTCACGCCGCTCACGGCGTTGTTCGCGGCGGTCATCGCGCCGGTCGCGCCCCCACTGAGCCTGTGTACTGGTGCTCGACACCATGATGATGCCACATAGTAATGAGAACGCCATGAGCGCTCCCCAGATTCTGCTGCGCGTGTGTGTTGAATTCATACCAATCCTCCCTGCTGCCAGAGAAGGTTGCAACCCTTATGCCTGATAAATCGCAGCGCGGCGCTAACGTTTTGCAGGCTAATTACATTTTTGTGATCGCGCCGCGACACCATAACGTGCAGCCCTAATCTATATGGTCGAATCGGGCGCAGACGGCTTCTGTCAGAGGCCCCAACGACCCACGACCCAGCCGATGACCAGCCCGCCCACCGCGCCGAGGATCAGTATGGGCGCAAACGCTTTCGTGATGATCGCATCCGGCAGGCTGAGCAGTACGCCGAAGATGAGACCCTGCGCCCATGCGGGCACGGGCAGTTGCGCCGCACCAATCACGAAGCCGATGGCGAAGCGGTTGAGAAAAGCGCCGAGGAGGGCCGCGCGCTTGTCTGTGAAGGGCAGCGGCAGCATGGAAGCGGCCGAGAGCGCGCCGTAGATGAGACCGCAGATCGCGCCGAGCATGAGTCGGGACATGGAGAAACTCCGCAGCGAGTTGAAAGAGCGATGCGATTAAAGCACAACGTTGCGCTGCCCCGCCATTGGCTTGCCCTCTGCGCCTGCGGGCCGTTAAGCTAAGCGGCGTCTCCTAACCGTGCCGCGCAGCGCTTGCCGGCGCGCCCGGCCAAAGTCACCAAACCTCTTTCAGGTTCTAAAGCTATGTTGCGCTCCATGCAATCGCGCCCGCGCGCCCGCGTCGTGCGTGCCCTTGCCTTGCTCGCCTGTCTGCTCGCGCCCACGCTCAACCCGCACGCACAGCAAACGCCCCCGCGCGACGCGAAAGAACCGGGTACGGTGTCCGGGCGCATCACGCGCGACAATCGCGGCGTCGCAGGCGTGTCGGTGACGCTGACGGCGGCCGAATGGTCGGAGCAGTCGAAGTCATCGCCGAAGGCGACGACGGATGCAGACGGACGCTACCAGTTGACGAACGTGCCGCCCGGTCGTTACTACCTGAACCCGTTCGCGCCCGCCTACGTCGTCTCGGACGTGAACCCTGCGGCGTGGCAACCGGGTCGCCTGCTCAACGTCTCGCCGGGCGATAAACTCGAAGGGCTGGACTTCACGCTCACGCGCGGCGGCGTCATCACGGGGCGCGTGACGAACGGCGAGGGCAAGCCGCTCATCGAGACAGTGCTGCACGTGATGGCGGCGGACGAGGCCGACCGCAAGAAGCCGCAGTTCAGCCTGCCCCAATTCCAATTCCAGACCGACGACCGGGGCATCTATCGGCTCTACGGTCTCATGCCGGGACGTTACCTCGTCTTCGTCGGTGACGCGCCGGAGGACGGCACGGTGCGCGTGGGCGGCGCGGGCAACTATGTCCCGCGCACGTTCTACGGCAACACGTCGGAGGTGGCGCAGGCCCGCCCGGTCGAAGTGACGACGGGCGACGAAGCAAACGGCATAGACATCGTCGTCGGCAAACAGCCGCGCAGCTACGAAGCGGCGGGGCGCGTCGTGGACGAGCGCGGGCGGCCGGTCGTCGGCGCAAGTTGCGTCTATGGCCCGGTCGGCCCGGAGGGGCGCTTCATGGGCAGCTTCGGCTCAGACGGCACGCGCACCAACGAGCAGGGCGAATTTCATCTGCGCAACCTGCCGCCCGGCCGCTACGGCATCTTCGCCACGCAGGCACAGCCCTTCGCGCAGGATCAGGCCGCGACCTACAGCGACACGGCCGTCTTCGAGATCATCGAACAGGACGTGAGCGGCTTGGAGATCAAACTCGCGCGCGGCGCAACCATCAACGGCGTCGTGCAGATTGAAGGCACGCCCGGCGCGGCCGTTCTCGCCAAGCTGTCGGAGCTAAGTTTCGTCGGGTCTGTGCGCGCACCGGCCGCCAACGCGCCCATCACGCCCACCTTCACGCAGGCCAAAGTTAAAGCGGACGGCAGCTTTCAACTCACGGGCTTGCGCCCCGGCAAGACCACTCTGGTGCTGGGCTGGCCGCAGGTGAAGGGCTTCACGCTCGCGCGCGTGCAGCGCGACGGCGTGGATCAACCCGATGGCATAGAGGTTGGCGCGGGCGAGAACATCACGGGCGTGCGCGTGTTTCTGGCCTACGGGGCGGGCACGATTCGCGGGCAGGTGCAGTTTCCCAACGGCCGCCCGACCGGCGGGCGCATACACGTCGAGGTACACCGCAACGGTGCGCCGGCAGGCACGGGCGGCGGCTACGGCGAGGTAGATGCGCTCGGCCGCTTCGTCGTCGAGAATCTGGCGGCGGGCGAGTATGAGGTGTTCCTGTTTGAAGAATATCCGGCGTTCGGTTCCGAGCAGCGCAAACCGCCGGTTGATCGCAAGGTCGTCAACCTGCCCGAAAACGGCGAGGCGCAGACCACGCTCGTCTTCAAACAAGAGACGCCGCCAACGCAGTAAGCGCGTGACCGATACGCAGAACTAAAAATATGCCGAAGAAACCCTCGCCGGTTAGTGAGCCACCTAATGTACGTCGCTTCGCGGCGGTTCAGGAGTGGACGCTGGAAGTTTCCTACGTGAACGATGAACAGTTGGGTCATGGTTCAAGGACGGAGATAGTAAACGCGACCTTTGCCTTGAAGTTCGCCAGCACGGGCAGCGGCGGTTTGATCGAATGGGCGGGGGCCGGCTCAGGCGCGGCCACCTACGAGGAGAATCAGAATCAGGTTAATGGTGATACCGATTGGAAACTCAGTGCCGGCGGCAGCGGCGCTCAGACCTTTGCCGACGATGCAGCCGAACTGGCGCTCTTTCCCGACGGCACTTACAGCCTCAATTGGCCGAGCGTCGAGTATGAGATCAAGTCGAAGTTTACGCACCCACATCAAGCGTCGGTCGAGCAGACACGCACGACCAGCGCCGGTGGCACTTCCGTGCTGCATAAAAAACTGCCCGCAGATGCACTCAATCTGAGCGGTAAATTGCTGCGGGGTCAGGCCGTCTATCGTTGGAAGCTGACCCCGGCGAAGCTCATTCCGTATAAAGAGATCGAACTCTATCTCCGACTTTTCATCCCCGCGCCGCTCGCCGTGCTCGACAAAAGCATCGGCACATTAGTCGCTCCCGTTCCGTTTGCCATGCACACGGGTGACAACCGGAGCTTCTCTTACGACAGCGGCACGCATCGCGCCTACGCCAGAGTTGTCGTGACGTGTGATCCCAACAATCCGACCGGCGTGGTGAAAGCCGCAGAGGCAGATTTCGGCCAGACCCATACCTATCTAAGCAACCCCGTCCATGCCGAGCACGTGAACGGCAAACCTTACTGGTTCTACGACTGGCGACCGCCTTTCAACGCTGATAATGTGCCGGGCCTTGAAACCCACCTGACGCGCACCGAAAAGAATCTGGGCGTTAAAGTCATGCCCGCGCTCCCCAACATGATCTCCGTCCGGCTCACCGTTCAAGCGGGCATCCCATCGGCCGAACCAATCACCCGCGTGAGCGCGCCGGATATTGACGCAGACATCACCGTGATCATCCAGCAACACGACGAGCACGCCGAGTACACCATCGCCGGCGATCACGACGGCTTTCCGGCTTACGAACTCTATATCAACGGCCAGCCCGCTTATCAGTATGACCCGGTGGCGCACAACGTCGGCCCGGAGAAGTTATATCCGCCGATGGATGTCAAAGTGGCGCGGGGCTGGACAAAAATACCATGACGCGCGCCCGCCTAAATCACAACTGCCGCCACCCGAGTCAGCACATGATTTTAACCGGCAGGTTGAAAAACTTGGCGCGCCCCGCCTGCGCCATCATCGTGTGTACGCTCTGGTTGTGCGTCGGCTTCACGTCTGCGCGCGCGCAGGGCGAAACCGCGCCGACAACACCTGCGCCGCGCCCGCAAGGCTCGATCACCGGGCGCGTCGTGGGCGACGACGGGCAGCCGCTCGCGGGCGTGGTCGTCTATGCCAACAGCCTGCGCCAGCAGCACAGCGCCGGCGGCTCGGACGCCGAAGGCAAGTTTACGCTCAACAATCTGGATCACAGCGCCTACACGATAGGCGCTTACCTCGCCGGCTACTACGATCCCTCGTTCCTCGCCAACGAGCGCGGCGCGCGCGCCTACTATCATCCCGGCGACACGGTCACCATCAAGTTGAGCAAGGGCGGCGTCATCACTGGGCGCGTGCGCGATGCGAGCGGCGAACCGCTCATCGCCGTCCGCGTGCGCGCCTTGCGTGTGCGCGATGCGGAGGGTCGCCCTCTAGGTGAAGCCGGCTTCTCAGGTGGCGGCCCCGCCGAACGCGCGACGGATGATCGTGGCGTCTATCGGCTCTACGGACTGCCGCCCGGCGTCTACGTCGTCGCGGCCGGTGGCAGGGGCGCGTTCGATTTCAACCCGCGCCCGACCGCTTATGACGACGATGCGCCGACCTTCTATCCTTCGACCACGCGTGACGGCGCGGCCGAAGTCATCTTGCAGAATGGGCAGGAAGCGACCGACATAGACATACGTTATCGCGGCGAACCGGGGCGCAGCGTGAGCGGCACAGTCGAAGGCGGGGCGGGCGAAGGCCCAGTCAACGTTCTGCTCAGCGCCGCCGGCAATCCCCTGCTCGAAGGCTTCCGCTACCTGTCGGGCGGCGCGGCCAATCTGTCGTTCGTCTTCAACAGTCTGGCCGACGGCGATTACGATCTGGTGGCGCGGCGGCTCGACGGCAACCGCGACTTCCCCGTCGCCGCCGCCAACCTGCGCGTCAGCGTGCGCGGCGCAGACGTGACCGGACTCAAGCTCACGCTCACGCCGCTCGCCGGCATGGCCGGGCGCGTCGTGCTCGAAGCTGCACCGCCGGGCGCGACTTGGGCCGCACAATGTCAGACCAAGCCCGCCGCGTTTGCGAGCGACACCGTCATCCGCGCGCGCCGCGAACGCGATGCGCGCGGGCAGAACGCACAACCCGGCGGCGGGCGCACAGCCGAAGCAGGCCCCGACGAGAAAGGCGAATTTGCCCTGCGTGGTCTCTGGCCCGGCCGCTTCCGCTTCGACTTGCGCCCGCCCACGCCCGACTGGTACGTCCGCGCCGCCACGCTTACAACCAACGCCCCCGTCGCTGGCGCAAACATGAAACCGCCCGCCCTCCCGGCGCGCACCGCAACTGTTAACCCGCTCGCCGAAGGAGTGACGCTCAAAGGCGGCACACAAATTAGCGGGCTGACCTTCACGTTCGCGCCCGGCGCGGCTGCACTCGGCGGGCGCGTCACACCCGCGCAGCCCGGCGCAACGCTCCCCGACCTGCGCCTCTACCTCGTGCCCGTCGAGCGCGAACGCGCCGAAGACCCTCTGCGTTACGCCGTCGCACGCCTGCGCAGCGACGGCACGTTTGCCTTCGCAAACCTCGCGCCCGGTCGCTACCACCTCATCGCCCGCCCCGCCGCGCCCGGCGAGCCTACGCCGACCGACGACGACGCCGCGACTTGGCCCACCTTCCCCGACGCACAGACGCGCGCCCAACTGCGCCGCGACGCAGACACGACCGCCGCCACCATCGAACTGCAACCCTGCCAGCGCCTCAACGACTACGCTTTGCGCTACACGCCCTAAGGCCGCGCCCGGCTGTTTGCCTTTCAACTGCCGCTCTACGATCATAGAGCGAGCGTGTTCTGCAATCATCGCGGCAAGGGGCATCATTTATGGACTGGCTGACAGACCCGCAGGCCCTCATCGGGCTGCTGACGCTGACGGTGCTAGAGATCGTCCTCGGCATTGACAACGTCATCTTCATCTCAATTCTGGTTGGCAAGCTGCCGGCGGCCGAGCAGGCGCGGGCGCGCACGCTCGGTCTGGCGCTCGCCATGTTGACGCGCATCGCGCTGCTCTTTTCGCTCAGCCTGATCATCCGGCTGACCGCTCCGCTCTTTACGATTTTCGGCTTCGGCTTCTCCGGGCGCGACCTCATCCTGATCGGCGGCGGGCTGTTTCTGATCGGTAAGAGCACGCACGAGATTCACCAGAAACTAGAAGGAGCGGAGGGCGCGGCGTCGGCGGGCGTCGGGCCGTCTTTCCTGAGCGTCATCGTGCAAATCCTGCTGCTCGACATCATCTTCTCGCTCGATTCGGTGATCACGGCGGTCGGCATGGTTGACCGGCTCGCCATCATGGTCACGGCCGTCGTCATCGCCGTCGGCTTCATGCTCGTGTTCGCCGCGCCCGTGAGCAACTTTGTGCATCGACATCCGACCGTCAAGATGCTCGCGCTCAGTTTCCTGCTGCTCATCGGCACGACGCTCATCATCGAGGGCTTCCATCAACACGTCTCGAAGGGCTATGTCTACACGGCCATGGCCTTCTCGGTCTTCGTCGAACTGCTCAACCTGAAGCTGCGCCGCAAGAGCGCGCCGGTTAAATTGCACGAGGCTTACACTGAAGGCGCGACGGGCGGCGGGCGCTGAATTTTGCGCTCCCCGCGCCCTGTGCTTAAATGCTCTATCGGAGCAGCAAGTCATGACACACGCACACATGCTCGATGCGACGCGCGCTGCGCTCGTCATCATAGACATGCAGGAGGGCTTCCGCCACGTCATCTCGGATTTCACCGAGACGGCCGCGCGCATCGCGCTCGTCACGCACGCCGCGCAACTGCTCGGCCTGCCCATCATCGTCACCGAGCAATACCCAAAGGGCTTGGAGCACACGGCGGGCGAGGTGCGCGCGGTGCTGCCGGCCGGGTGTGAGCCGATTGAGAAGACGGCCTTCAGTTCGTGCGGCGCGCAGGAATTTGGCGCGCGCCTCGAAGCGGCGGGCGCGCGTCAGGTCATCGTCTGCGGCATCGAGGCGCACATCTGCGTCAACCAGACAACGCACGACCTACTGGCCGCCGGCTATCAGGTACACCTGCTGACCGACTGCATCACCGCCCGCGCCGCCCACAACAAACACATCGGCCTAGCCAAGATGCAAGCGAGCGGCGCGCTTCCCTCGGCCACCGAACTCGCGCTCTTTGAACTACTGCGCGACGCCCGGCACGAGCAATTCAAGGCGGTGCAGAAATTGATCAAGTAACGAGTGCCGAGCTAAGAACTGCTGCTTGCTCGCCACTCGCCACTCTACTTTTTTCTTATGGACTTTCTCGCAGGGCTTAACGAACAACAGCGCGCGGCCGTGCTGACGAGTGACGGGCCGCTCCTGATTCTCGCGGGCGCGGGGTCGGGCAAGACGCGCGTGATCGTGCATCGCATCGCTTACTTGATCGCAGAGCGCGGGGTTGCGCCGCATCATATTCTCGCCGTTACGTTCACGAATAAGGCGGCGGGCGAGATGCGCGAGCGCGTGATCAAGCTGCTCGGTCATTATCCGATTCCGTCCGCGCCGCTCATCTCCACCTTCCATAGCCTGTGCGTCCGCATCCTGCGCCGCGACATACAGGCGCTCGACGAAGGCTACACGCGCTCGTTCACCATCTACGATCAGGACGATTCGGTGCGCGTCGTCAAAGCGGCGATCAAGGATTTGGGCTACGACACGGAACGTCTGGGGCCGCGCCAGACGCAGGGCGCGATCAGCCACGCCAAGAATCAGGGGCTTGATGCCGAGGCTTACGCCGCGCGCGTCGAATACGCCGACGAGAAGAAGGCGGCCATTGCGCGCGTCTTCAAACTCTACGAGGAGCGCCTGCGCAACAACAACGCGCTCGACTTCGACGACCTGCTGATTAAAACCGTCCGCCTCCTGCGCCACGACGCGGAGGTGCGCGCGCGCTACAACGACAAGTTCCGCTACATCCTCGTAGACGAATATCAGGACACGAACTCGCTACAGTTTGCGCTCATTCGTTTCCTCACCGAACGGCAGCAGAACATCTGCGTCGTCGGCGACGAGAGCCAGAGCATCTATCGCTGGCGCGGCGCGGACATCAGCAACATTCTCAACTTCGAGCAACAGTTCCCGAACGCGCAGGTGATCAAGCTCGAACAGAACTATCGCTCGACCAAAACCATCCTCGACGCGGCGGACGCCGTCATCAAACACAACACCGAGCGCAAGGACAAGACGCTCTGGACGGCGAACCCGGCGGGCGAGACGCTGCGTTACTATCAGGCGCTCGACGCCGAGGGCGAGGCCCGTTTTGTCGCCGCGAAGATCGAAGAACATCGGCGGCGCGAGCCGAACCTGCGGGCGGCCGTGCTCTATCGCACAAACGCGCAGTCGCGTCTCTTTGAAGAAGCGATGCGGCGCGCGGGGCTGCCTTATAACATCGTGGGCGGCTTCTCGTTTTACGAGCGCGCGGAGGTGCGCGACATCATCTCGTATCTGAAGCTCGCCCTGAATCCGCACGACTCGGTGGCGCTCATGCGCGTGATCAACACGCCGCCGCGCGGGCTGGGCAAGCAGACGCTCGACGAACTTGAGCGGCGCGCCAAGGACTATGCCGTCTCGCTCTGGGAGACCATCGCCATCGTCACCAATCCGGAGACAAAAGCGCCGGGCTTCAATCCGCGCGCCACCAACGCCTTAAAGAACTTCCAGCAGATCATCACAAACCTCGTCGCCGTCGCACAGAAAGAGCCGGCCTCGGAAGTGGTCAAAGCGGCCATCCTCGATTCCGGTTACGCGCAGGTGTTGAAGGCCGAGAACACGGAAGAGGCCGAGGGGCGTTTGGAGAACTTGCAGGAGTTGGTCAACGCCGCCGTCGATTACGACGAGGAGGAGGGCGGGGGCCTACGCGATTTCATAGACTCGGCCGCGCTCGTCGCCGACGCCGACCAGTACGAGCGCGACGCGCCCGTGACGTTGATGACGATGCACTCCGCGAAGGGTTTGGAGTTCCCGCTCGTCTTCATCGTCGGGCTGGAAGACGGGCTGTTCCCGCACGCGCGCGCGGCGGCTGACCGGGCGGAATTGGAAGAGGAGCGTCGGCTCTGCTACGTCGCCATCACGCGCGCCGAAAAGTTTTTGTACGTGACGCACGCGATGAAGCGGCGCGTCTACGGCGAAGAACTCGCGTCCGAGCCGTCGCAATTCTTAAACGAGATGCCGCTCGATCTGATGGAAGACCTCTCGCGGGGCGCTTCGTGGTTATCGTTTGCGCGCAGTTCGGCGCGCACCGAGAACCTGCAAGCGGCGCGTGCTTTGCGCGGCGAAGCGCGCGAGGAGCGACGCTACACGGGCAAGACCTACGACAGCGTTGATTCAATCGCCGAGTTCTTCCGCCAGCGCGGGCAGCAACTCAACCCACGCGCCAGCGCCCCGCCCGCCGCGCCACAGCCGACGATCAAACGTCGCACCGAAACCGCCGGCGCAGGCTCGGCCGCTTCATCTGCCACCTCGGCCACCGGCGGCGGCTTCACGCCCGGCTCACACGTGCGCCATCCAAAGTACGGGCGCGGTCTCGTCCTGCGGCGCGAGGGCACGGGCGACGCGACGAAACTCACGGTCAGTTTCCCCGGCTTCGGCCAGAAGAAACTGATCGAGAAGTACGCCGGGCTTGAGCAGGCTTGAGTGTCACGCCCGGTCTGCTGCTTGCTTGCGCCGGGCCGCCAGAAATCCCTTGTCTACAACCGTGCGCTCGTTTGACCTCGCGCCAGCGGGCGGCGACGAGAGAGCGTCTAGCGCGCCGCCCGCGTAAAATTGAAACAGACGCTTGCGCGTCGGCGTCTATAAGCTTTTGAGCTTGGCCCGCACAAACGGGCGCGGGCGAAACTTTTGCGCGCACCGGCCCGTAGCCTATGATTGATGTTGCGCGGCCGGTCAGCCCGGCCGGGCGCGCGTTCGTTGGCCGTCTCGTGAATGAAGGATGTTTGTATGAATTTCCCTGCACCCCTGCGCCGCGCGTTTGCGCTGCCGCTCATCCTCGCGCTCCTGTCGCCCTGCTTCGCACAACAACAGAGCGCCACTCCACCTGCGCCGCGCGCCACGCCGCCCGTACCAACTGCCGCGCCGCCCACGCAGAGCGCCACGCCGTCTGTCCAAAGCGTTGCGCCGCCGACAGCGCAGGCAGCCAAGCCGCAGCCCGCCGCCACGCCCGCCGCCGTCACCTTCGACACGCTGCTCGCCGCTGACGCCTACGCCATCTACGGCGAGATACGCGGCCTCGGTCAATATATCAACTCAAAAGAGGTGACGGAGTTGGCCGCGCCCTTGGGGCTGCCCGGCGGTGCGCCGCCTGAGCTATTAGACCTGTTCAACTTCATGCGCGCGCACATGGAGACGCTGATGACGGCGCGCGTCATGTTTGCCACTATGCCTACGCGCCCGCAGTTGCCGTCCACGATCTCGGTCGTCGAGTTGTCGTCCGTCGAACAGGCGCAGAAGTTCGAGCGCGACTTGCGCAAGTTCCTCGCGGCGCACGTGCCGCCGGCGGACGAGCACGGCAATCCACGCACGCACACAAAAGAGGGCGGCTCTCCCGACAATATGACCGGGGGGACTACGACGACCACGACCACCACGACGGCGACGACCAAAGCCGCGCCGCCGCCCGCCACCCTGCGCGGCGAGCAAAGCACGAACAAGGCTAACGCGAAGCCGGCCGCCACGCCGACGCCGCCACCGCCCTTTCAACTCGAACGCGTGGGCACGCTGCTGCTCGTGAGCGACACGCCGTTTACGCTCGCGGCGCTGCGCCCGGCGGACGCGCCGCTGCTGACGGAAGAACCGGGCTTTCAGGCTGGGCGCGCGCGCTTCGGGCACGAGACGCTGTTCCTCTATTTCAACACCAAGCGCATGGAGCGCAGCAGCGCCGAGCAAAGCGCCAAGATCGAGCGCGAGATGGCCCGCCAGCGCGAAGAAGCAGCGCGCGCGCAGAAAGCCATCGGCGCAGAGGCTAACGACACAGAGCCTGTGCTAAACGGCGGCGACGAGGCAAAACTAAATGCGTTGCCGCCGCCGAGCGTCGAGGTCATCACGGCGACCGGCGCAAACGCCAACGCCGTCCCACCCGGCGTGGACGCGAGCGGGCGGCCCCTGCCGACGGCCACCGCCATCGGCCCCGAACAGGTGATGCCGCCGCCGGACGAGCCGCCAGCAGCCGGCGGGTCTGAAGAAGAGAAGAAGCTCACGCCCGAAGAAGAACAGGCGGCGCAGAAACAACGCGCCGCGCAACAGCTTTTCTCCGTGCTGCCGTCGCTCCTGTTCGGCCGCTTAAACGCCGCGAGCAGTTGGCCCGAATCAATCGCGGCGGCCGCCGAATTGACAGATAGCGAGTTGATTCTGCGTGCGCTGTTCATCAGCGAGGGCGACGGCAAACCGCCGCGTCCCATTCCCTTCGTGCCGCTGCTGGTGTCGGGCCCGGCGCTCGTGACCGAAGCGGCGAACGTCGTGCCCGCCGACACGGACATACTGGTCAGCGCCTCGCTCGACCTGCCGCAGATGTACGACTACGTTGCGTCGGCGCTCGGTCTGCTCGACCTCGCGCAAGCGGGCGGCGGGCAAGGGCGCAAGAGCAGCAACGACTCTTTCACCGCGCAACTCGCCAGCTTCGAGAAGGCGAACGGCTTCCGCATCAAGGAGGACTTGCTGGCCGCGCTCGGCAACGAGATCGCGGTCGCCGCGCCCGCCGCATGGTTCGGTCTGCGGCGCGGCGGCAGCGCCAGAGGGGCGGGTGAAGCGCCGCGCGGCCCCGTCTTTATCATCGCCTTAAACGACAAGCGCGCGTTGCAGGAGTTGCTACCGCGCGCGCTCGACTCGGTCGGGCTGAAAGGCGTCACCGCGCAGCAGTTGTTTGAGAAGCGCGGCGACGTGGAGCTATTGACCCTCGCGCAGGGCACTATCGCTTTCATTGATCGCTTCCTCGTCATCGCGCCCGATGCCGCCACGATGCGGCACATCACCGACGCCTACAACGGCCGTGAGACGCTCGCCACCAGCGAAAGCTTCCGCAATGCCGGCAACTGGGAGCCGCGTCAGGTGCTGGGCCAAATCTACGTGTCGAACACGCTCCTGAAGAATGCTTTTGAAGACCCGAAGGCCGTCGTTGACGAGATCGAAGACGCGGCCGTGCGCGAAGTGCTGCTGCGCACGAACGCCGAACCGGGCCCGCTCACGCACGCCTTGACGAAAGACGATCAGGGCATGATGCACGAGCTACATATCCCCAAAGACCTGCTCGCGTTGGCGACGGCGGATTCGCTCATCAGACAGCAACTCGGCCCGCTCCGCAGCCACGAAGCGCAGGCGCAATATGCGCTGCAAGGTCTGGCCGAGGCCGAGCAGGCTTACAAAGAGGTACACGGCAAGTATGCCTCGCTCGAAGAACTGAAGCGGATCGGGGAGGAAGAGGAGAAAAGGGCTGCGGCGAACGACGACGACGGCGACGTGGACACAGACGAGGTGGGCTTTATCGCGCAGGCCGAAGGCTACGAGTTCAAGCTTCATATCTCCGGCGATAAGTTCGAGGCGACCGCGACGCCGACCGTCTATCGCAAGACGGGTCGCCGCTCCTTCTACATTGACCAGACCGGCATCGTCCGCGCCGCCGACGTGAACGGCAAACCGGCCGATTCAAACGCGCCGCGCGTGGATTAGCTGCTGCGCGGTCGGCCGCTGGCGCGCGCTGAAGTTGCCACACGAGCGCCTTGCACGAGCAGCAGAGAGGGCGCAGAAGATTGACCAATCTTCTGCGCCCTCTTTGCATCCCGGCTGCTGGCCGGTCGTTGAGTTAATCAATGTCAACGCTCGCGCGGTTTCGGCGCGGCCATCAGTTTCTCGCGCCCGACAAGGTAGAGCAGCACCGTCAACAGGATGAGCGGGATCAACGCGAGCAGGTCTGAACTCGGCCCCTCGAAGAACGGGTTGTGCTCCGTCGCCCACTGCTCGATGCCCGTCAGTCTGGTCGAGACGGACTCTTTCAGATTCAGGAACGCATGCACGACGCCCGCCAGCGCGCCGCCCGCGATGTAGCCCGACGCCAGCAGCACGCCGGAACTCTTGTCGCCCTCCGCGACCAACTGTTCCTCAGACATGCTCCGCCCCGCGAACTTGCGCCGCGTGTATTTGTCTACGCCGAGCCGCACCATGCCGCCGACGAAGATCGGCGCGGAGGTCGAGATCGGCAGGTAGACGCCGACTGCGAACGCGAGCGACGGGATGCCCGCAAGTTCCAGCACGATGGCGATGAAGACGCCGAGCAGCACCAAGCCCCAAGGCAGTTGCCCGCTCAGGATGCCCTTGATGATGTAGGACATCAAGGTCGCCTTCGGCGCGTTATACTTCGTCACCGTGCCGCCGCCCGGTCGCTCCGTGATGACGCCGTTGATGCCGGGGTCGGAGAGATAGACGGGCACGCCCTGATCGTTGACGAGGTAGCGCCCGACGGGGCCAACCGCCGTGTCCGTGTTGTGGCAGATCATGTAAGTGTTCGTGTCGCCGCCGGTCTGCGATGCCGGCACGCCTTCGCGCCGCGCGCCGCTCTGCTCACAGGTGCGCGGGTCGAACCGATAGGTTGAAGCGAAGGCGTAGTCTTTATTGTTCGCCAGCGGCACGTACACGCTCGCGGACTGATTGAGCCAGAGCAGGATGTAGCCGAGTACGAGCGCAGAGGCGAGCGCGCCGACGAGAATGGCGATCTGCTGCGCCTTCGGCGTCGAGCCGACGAGGAAGCCGGTCTTCAAATCCTGCGAGGTCGTGCCGCCGTTCGATGCGGCGATGCAGACGATGCCGCCGATTGAGAGCGCCGTCACGAAGTAGGGCGGCGCAGTCCAGCCGATGATCAGAAAGACCAGACAGGTCAGCAGCAGCGTGGCGACCGTCATGCCGGAGATCGGGTTCGACGACGAGCCGACCTCGCCCGTCAAACGCGACGAGACGGTGACGAACAGGAAGCCGAACGCGACGATCAGGAGCGCGCCGAGCAGGTTGAACCGCAGGTTCAACTGCGGCGCGATCATGATGACGATCAGCATCGCAATGATGCCGCCGATGACGAACTTCATCGAAAGATCGCGATCCGTGCGCGGCGCGTCCGCCGCCTGCCCGCGACTGCCGCGCAGATCGGCCAAGCCGCCCTTCAAGCCGCTCCAAATGATCGGCAACGAGCGCACCAGACTGATGATGCCGCCCGCTGCGACCGCGCCCGCGCCGATGTAGAGAATGTAGGCCTTCTGTATCTGCCCGACCGACATGTCTTTGATGAGGTGCGCGGTTTCAGGTGCGAGCGGCGCAGCGAGGCCCGCGCCGAAATACTTGATCGCCGGGATGAGTACGAGATACGAGAGCACGCCGCCGCCCATCATGATCGCGGAGATGCGCGGCCCGATGATGTAACCGACGCCTAAGAGCGCCGGGTTGTTCTCAATCGAGATCGAGCCGGAATCGAAGGGCCGGCCAAAGACCTTCGTCGGAATCTCTTTCCACGTCTTGAAAATCTGTTGGAGCGCGTAATAGACGAAGCCGATGCCGAAACCGGCGATGATGGTCTTGCCGCCGATGGTCGCTTCGTCCGCCGTCATCGCTAAGCCGCGTTCGCGTTCACCCTCGGCTGCCGCCGCGCGCGACTCGTCGGACGCGCCCGCCTTCAGGACTTCCGCGCAGGCCGTGCCTTCCGGGTACTTCAAGTGCCCGTGCTGCGCGACGATGAGCGCGCGCCGGAGCGGAATCATCATCAGGATGCCGAGCAAGCCCCCCAAGACCGCCACCAGCATGACGCGCGTGACTTCCAGATCGAAGCCGAGGATCATGATCGCGGGCATCGTCACGCCCAGCCCGAAGGCAATACTTTCGCCGGCCGAGCCGGCCGTCTGCACGATGTTGTTCTCAAGGATCGTCGCGTCGCGCAAGCCCAATTTCGAGAGCACGCGAAAGAGCGTGATCGAGATGACGGCGACCGGGATCGAAGCGCTCACCGTCAAGCCGACCTTGAGCACAAGGTAGAGCGACGATGCGCCGAAGACGATGCCGAGCAGCGTGCCGATGACGAGCGGCAGAATCGTCAACTCGCGCAGTTGCGCCCTGTCCGGAATGTACGGGCGAAAGGCCGCTAAGTAAGGGTTCGACGGTTTCGCGCCGACGATGTCCGGATACTCATTGGTCTTGGCGACATCAACAGTCTCAGTAGCCATTGGGTCATGACCTCCGATGCAAGCTTTCGGATCTGGCTGGGGAGTTCGCGGGGATTTCGGGCGCTAATTTACCGCGCACAGGGCAAACGTGCAAGGAGGAAAGACAGCCGCGCCCTGCGTTGTGCTAAACTGCCCGACGATTGTTCCCCCTCAAACTTCATAGCTTTGGAGTGTGGACGCACATGCGCGCACGTTTCGTTGCTTTTGCGCTCTGCTTTTCGCTGCTCTCTTCGGTCGCCGCAGCCGCGCCGCAGCCGCGCCGCCGCACGTCCGCCCGCCCTGCGTCGCGTCAGGCACTCATTGCGCGCGCCACGACAAACGTGCCCGCGCCCGCCGACGTGCTCGGCTTCACGCCCGGCGACGACCGCAAGCTGGCCAGTTGGGCGCAGATGCTCGACTACTTCCGCAAGCTGGACGCGGCGAGCGAGCGTGTGCAGTTTGCCGAGTTGGGCCGCACGACGATGGGCCGCCCCTTCGTGCTGGCGACCATCAGCGCGCCGGAGAATCTGGCGCGGCTCGGCGAGTTCAAAGAGATTCAGCGGCAACTGGCCGACCCGCGCACGCTGGGGCGCGGCGCGGACGCAAAAGCAGCGCAACTCATCGCGCGCGGCAAGACCATCGTGCTGATCACGTGCGGGATTCACTCGACGGAAGTCGGCGGCAATCTGGCGAGCATGCTGATCGCGCACCGGCTCGCGGCCTCGGACGAGCCGGAGATTCAGAGCATCTTGCAGAACTGCATCGTGCTGCTCGTCCCCTCGCTCAACCCGGACGGCGTGGACATCGTTAAGAACTGGTACGACCGCACGCTCGGCACGCCCTACGAGGGCACGTCTCCGCCGGAGCTTTATCACAAGTACACGGGGCACGATAACACCCGCGACTGGTACGCCTTCACGCAGGTCGAGACGCAGTTGACGGTTGACAAGATTCACAACGTCTGGCATCCGCAGATCGTCCACGACATACACCAGCAGGGCGAGGCCGGCTCGCGGATATTTTTGCCGCCCTACATGAAACCCGTCGAGCCGAACGTGCCGCAGCAGATCGTCGCCGGCTACACCGAACTCGGCAACTACATGGCGGCCGAGTTGCGCGCGCAAGGCTTCAAAGGCATCACCACCGATTCGACCTACGATGCCTGGACGCCCGCCCGCGCCTATTCGCACTATCACGGCGGCGTCCGCATCCTCTCCGAAACGGCCTCGGCCCACCTCGCCACGCCCATCACGCTCAAGTTCGCCGACCTGCGCTCGCGCGAAGGCTACGACCCGCAGAAAGAGTCGGCCAACTTCGGCCCCGTCTGGCCCGGCGGCGAATGGCATCTGCGCGACATCACCAACTACATGACGACGGCCGCGTTCGCCCTCCTCCGCCACGCCGCCGCGCATCGCACCGAATGGCTGCAACGCTTCTACGCCATCGGCCAAGAGGCCGTGCGCCCGCGCCGGGCCGGCGAGTTATACGGCTTTGAGATCACGCCGTCGCGCAGCGGTCTGATGCTCACGCACATCCTGCGGCGCGGGGGCGTCGAGGTTGATTACGGCCGCCCCGTCGGTACGACTACGGACGGGCGCGCGCAGTTGTCCGAGTATGTGTCGTTGGCGCAGCCCTACGGCGCGTTCGCCAAGGCGCTGCTTGAAGCGCAACACTACCCCGATCTCCGCGATGCGAAGGGCCAGCCTATCGCGCCTTACGATGTTACCGCGCACTCGCTGTCGTTATTGATGGGCGTCGAAGTCAAGCCGCTCTACACAGCGCCCCGCTACAAAAAGGTGCAGATTGATGAACAGGGCGAGCTAGACGTTTACGCGCCGAAGGCTAGGTTGGCGGTCTATAAGTCGCACGTACCCGCGCTTGATGAGGGCTGGACGCGCTGGGTGCTACAACAGAACGGCCGCATCCATCCAACGGACAACGTCGAGACCGTGCCGACTGCCACGCCTTTCTCTTCGCTTGAAGACGCAGAGGTGCGCGCCGGCAACCTGCGCGCGAAGTACGACGCGATCATCATCCCCGATCAGTCGCCGCGCGCGATCTTGAACGGTTATCGCGCGGGCACGATGCCGCCGGAGTTGACGGGCGGCTTGGGCGAGGCGGGCGTACAGGCTCTGCGCGAGTTTGTCGAAGCGGGCGGGACGCTCGTCGCCTTGAACGATGCGTCGGACTTTGCCATCGAGGCCTTCAAGCTGCCGGTGCGCGACATCACGGCCAACCTCAAACAGACGGAATACTACGCGCCCGGCTCGATCCTGCGCACGGAACTGGACACGACGCACCCGGTCGCGGCCGGCATGCCGCGCGAGTCAATCGCGTGGGTCGAAAGCTCGCCCGTGTTCGAGGTCGAGCCGAAAGAGGCCGCGCGCGTCCACGTCATCGCGCGCTACCCCGTAGACCGTGCGCCGCTTTTGTCCGGTTGGCTGCTCGGCGGAGAACGACTCAAAGGCAAGGCCGCGCTCGTCGAGGTGACGATGGGGCGCGGGCACATCTACCTCTTCGGTTTTCGCCCGCAGTATCGCGGGCAATCGTTGGCAACTTATCCGCTTCTCTTCAACGCGCTGCGCGCAAGATGAATCAACCGAACGTGTATTTTGGAGATGGCAAGATGGAGGCAAAAGAGAGACGCTTGCAGCCGCCCGCAGGCTTAGCGGCGCGGGCGTGCATGAGGCGCGTGTCGGCGGGCGTGCTGTTCGTCTGCCTGTGCGTGTGGCTCGCGGGGGGCGTGCGGGCGCAGGAGGTGCAGCCGCTGCCGGTCGCTAGACCCACGCCGGACGACGTGGTGCGTATCAACGCAGACCTCGTGCAGACGGACGTGATCGTGCTGAACAAACAAGGGCGCTTCGTTGACGGGCTGAAGCGCGAAGACTTTATCGTTGCGCTCGACGGCTATCCGCAGCCCATTCAATTCTTCGAGCGCGTCACGGCGGGCAGCGGCGACGAAGAGGCGCAACTCGCGCTGGCCCGGGGCGCGGCGCAGGGCATCGATCCGAACGCGCTCCGGCCGCTTGATCGCGGGCGCGTCGTCTTCTTTTTCGTTGACGACTTCCACCTCTCCGTCGCCAGCGCAAAGCAGGTGCGCGACACTTTGCGCCGCTTCATCGAAACCGATCTGGGCCAGAACGATCTGATGGCCATCATGTCCGCGAGCGGGCAGGTCGGCTTTCTGCAACAACTGACCGACGAGAAGACCGTGCTGCGCACCGCCGTCGAGCGCATCAAATCGGGCCCGCCGCCCGTGCGCGATTACCAGCAACCGACCATGAGCGAGTATCACGCGCTCGCCATCGCGGAGCACGACATACAGGTGCTCGATTTCTTCGCGGCCAAGCTACTCGAAGAGACGCCGAGTTTGGGGCTTGAGACGGCGCGGACGATGGTTGAGGCGCGCGCCAGCGCCTTGCTGCAACAGGCGACCGACGCGACGGGGCGCACGTTGTACGCGCTGGAAAACGCGATTCAGCCGTCGTTCGTCGTGCCCGGTCGCAAGGTCTTCTTCTTCCTGAGCGACGGCTTCTATCTCAACCGCACGGACGCCTCCACGCTCGGTCAACTGCGCCGCGTCGCCAACGCCGCCGCCCGCGCAGGCGTGGTCATCTACGCGCTCGACACGCGCGGCCTCAGCGCCGATTGGGTGCAGCCCGGCGACTACGCGCCGGCCGATCCGGGCGGGCTGCTCACGCAAGCGAGTTTCGGGGCCGTAGCGGCCGCGCAGGAACCGCTCAACGCCTTGTCGGTGGACACGGGCGGGCGGGCCTTTCTGAACTCCAACGTGCTCTCGACCGGCGTGACCAACGCGCTCAACGAGACGGCGCGTTACTACCTGCTCGCGTGGCAGCCCGATGAGCAGTTGGAGCGGCGTGGTCGTCCCAACCGGGCCGTGTTCAGCATCCGCAATCATCCTGAGTACACGGTGCTGGCGCGGCGCGGCTATTTCCGCCCGACGGAAGACTCCATTCCCCGCCCGCTCAGCGTCAAGCTCAGTCCACGCGTAGGCGCAGCGCCCACGCCGACGCCCGCGACCGACCCAACGCTCCTCGCCGCCCTGACCGCCCCTTATCCGACCAGCGCGCTCCCCATCGCGCTCAATCTTGCTTATCAGGATGCGCCGGGCCTCGGCCCCGTCGTCCACGCGTCGGTGCAAGTGGACAGCGCGGGGCTTGAGTTCAAACAAGTGCCGGGTGAGGGCGCGGCTATCGTCGAAGTGGCCGGCGTGGTTTTCAACACGGAGGGGCGGCAGGTTGCCAGTTTCAAAAACCGCTTGAACCTCAATCCGCCCGCGAGCGGCGAGTGGCCGCAAGGGTGGCGTGGCTTCGTCACGCAGTACAACGTGCAACTCACGCCGGGCTTGTATCAGGTGCGAGCGGCGGCGCGCGACGTGCGCGCGGGCACGCTTGGCAGCGCCATGCGCTGGATCGAGATTCCCGATCTCACTAAGGGCGGGCTGGCGCTCGCCAGCCTGCAACTGAGCGAGCGCAAGGCGGTCACGGATGCACAGGTCGTCATCACGCCGAACGTGGACGGGCGCTTCAGCGCAAAGTCGGCGCTGCGCTTCCACACTTACGTCTATAACGCGGCGCACACCGGCCAACCGCCGGACGTGGTGCTACAGATGCAAATCTTCCGCGATAACCAGCCGGTCGTAACCGCCCCGTCGCGCCCCGTGCCCGCGCACCACGCGGACGACCCGGCCCGCCTCGCTTACGACGCGGAGTTGCCGCTCGACACGCTGACGACCGGGCGCTACCAGTTGCGCGTCACAGCCCTTGACCGCGCGACCAAAGCGACGGCCATGCAGCAGGTCAGCTTTGAGATCAGGTAAATTCGCGGCAGACAAAGAAAGCAGCAGGCCCATGACACTCGGTCATGGGCCTGCTGCTTTCATCACGTGATAAATCGCTGCCGGCTACTGTTCCAGATACATCTTCGCGGCCATTTTCGCCAGCTTCCACATCTTGCCCCACTCGATGCGCCCGCCCTCGTCGCGCCCCGTCAGCTTGTCAATCACGAGTTTGCGAAACTGCTTGCCTTCGCGGCGCAGCATGAACTCTTTGGCGTAAGGCTTCGCGGTGTCGAAGAAGCTGAAGGCCGGGTCGGTGATGATGCCGATGCCTTCGAGCGTCATGAGCGCGCGCATGATGTAGGTGAAGCGCGCGGGCAGCCGAAACGGGTATTCGTACATCACTTCGGCCAGATCGTAGGTCAACTCTTTGAAGTTCACCTCGCCGAGTTTCAGATTCAGGTAATGCTGAAAGAGCGCCTCGATCACCGGGCGCACGAGTTCGGGGCTGACGCCGGGTTTCAGAAAGTCCAGATCGATCAAGTCCTGCGCGAGGCCATGTATATCGCGCTCGACGACATGGAAGAAGGCGTTGATCATGCGCGCTTGCAGTTCCGGCGTGATGCGCCCCGTCATGCCGAAGTCGAAGAAGGCGAGGTGGCCCGTGTCCAGAACGAGCAGGTTGCCGGGATGCGGGTCGGCATGAAAGTAGCCGTCTTCGAGCAATTGCTTGAGGTAGGTACGCACGAGCAGGCGGTTGACCTTGACGGGCGAGATGCGCCGCGCCTTCAGCCCCTCGATGTCCGTAACCTTAGTGCCGCGCACAAAGTCGAGCGTGAGCACGCGCGCGGTCGTGTGCGACCAGTGGATGCGCGGCACACGGATAACGTGCCAGTCCTTGAAATTCCGGCGGAAGCGGTCGGCGTTGCGCCCCTCCTGCGCGTAGTCCATCTCCTCGAAGATGGTCTCGGTGAACTCGCGCAGCATCCCTTCCCAATCGGCGTTCTCGTTGAACTCCGGGCGACGCGCCAGCACCTTGACGATGCGCCGCAGGATCGCTATGTCAAAACTGATCGTCTCGGCCAGATGCGGGCGCTGTACTTTGACGGCGACCTCCGCCCCATTGTGTAAACGCGCGCGATAGACCTGACCGAGCGACGCGGCGGCAATCGGCTCGGCGTCAATCTCCGCAAACGCTGCCTGTAGGCTGCGCCCCAACTCCGCCTCGATGCGCGCGTAAGCTTCGCTCGTCGGAAACGGCGGCACTTGATCTTGCAGCGTCGCCAGTTCTTTCACGTAGGCGAGCGGCAGCAGGTCGCCGCGCGTGCCGAGCGCCTGCCCGATCTTGATGAAGGTGGGCCCCAGTTTGATGAGGCTGCGGTTGAACCAGATGGCCTGCTGTGTGAGCCGCGCCTCTTTACTACTCGAAGCGTCCGCGCCGCGAAAGACCACGAAGCGCAACGCGCGGATCAGCCGGTCAACTGCGCGCACGTACAAAGCGTGTGCCCATGCGCGCAGACGCGTCATGCGCCCCTGCCCTTGCGCCGCCTCGCTCCGGCGCGCCGCCATACGCAGGTTGAACTTACTGCGCGCTTCGTAGTTTTCGAGAAACAGGTAGAACGACAGCAGCCCCAGCACGCGCGTGATCTGCGCCGTGCGCCACCAACCGCGCCAACCTAGCCGCTCGAAATCAACCGGGCCGACGCGCGCCGTATGCCCATCACCCGGCGCGACGTGGCGCACGCTATTGTTCACGTCAGCACCGGCCTTGCGCGGCGCAGGCCCGGCCAAAGCGGTCTGCTCGTACGCGTGGCCGTTGCCGTGCGCGTTGTGCCCGTTGCCGTTAGCGCCGCCGGTGGGTGTCAGGGATGTCTGTTCGTTAATCGCCATGCGCGTACCATCGTAAGTTGCGCCTGTTGCAAACCTATAACAGCAACGAAGAAATAGGGTTTCAAGTTGCAGCCAACGGGGTCGCCCATTAGATGCGCCAGCCCCGAAACCTGCATCCTGCCAACGAAAACCGGACGCTAATTTCGACGGGGCAGAGTTTGGCCCGGCCCGCGTTCTTTTGCCTAAATCGGGCCGGGCCAAACTCTACCGCCGACGATTTAATGGAGTTTCTTTTAGACCACCACGAGCGTGTGGCGCACGCCACGCCGCGTGAAATAGCTGCGGGTGCGGGCCACGTCCGCGTCAATCTGCCGCTGCAACTCGTCAACGGACGCGAATTTTCGTTCGGCGCGCAGGCGGCGCAGGAAGCGCACGCGCACCACGTCGCCGTAGAGATCGCCCGTCCAATCCAGCACGTAGGTTTCAACCGAGCGGTCGGCATCGTGCTCAAAGGTTGGGCGCGTGCCGACGTTGGTCACGCTGCGCCGCCACGCGCCGTCAATCAACGTCGCCGTGACGTAGACGCCGGCCGCCGGGATGACGCGGTTCTGCGGTTGCAGGTTCAGGGTCGGAAAGCCCAGCGTGCGCCCGCGCTCGTGCCCGCGCACGACGCGCCCCTCGACGCCGTAAGGTCGCCCCAACATGCGCCGCGCAAGGTTCACGCGCCCCTGCAATAGCAACTCACGAATCCGGCTGGAACTGATGCGCTGACCGCGCAGACGCACCTCCGGCACTTCGGCCGCCGCAAAGCCGAGTTGCGCGCTCACGCGCCGGAGCAGTTCGATGTTGCCTTCACGTTTGTAGCCGAAGGCGAAGCCGCGGCCCAGATAGACGGCGCGCGCCTGCAAACGTTCAAACACCACGTCGCGCAAAAACTCTTCGGCGCGCACCTGCGCGAACTCGCGCGTAAAGCGCACGACTATGGTCTGCTCGATCCCCAGCGCGTCAAACGCCTCGATCTTCTGGTCGAACGTCTGTAAGAGCGGCGGTGCAGACGCAGGATGCAGCACTGCGCGCGGGTGCGGATCGAAGGTGATCACGGTCGGCACGGCCGCGACGGCGCGCGCCCGCTCGATCACTGTCCGCATGATCAACTGATGCCCCAGATGCAGCCCGTCGAACACGCCCAACGTCAACACCGTCGGGCGCGCGATCTCCGCGTTGTCCGTACCATGAAAGAGACGCATAAGAAGCAGTGACAAGTGACGAGCGACGAGTGGCGAGTTAAGACAAGCTGTGTTGCTTGGCCCTGTGTGACTTGTCACTTGTCACTGATTTCAAGTCCATCGTAGCCCCAGGCGACGCCGGGGGGCAGAAGTTTCGAGTCGCGTGCGTGTTTGATGTCGTGCGCGATGTGTGTCAGGTAAGCGCGGCGCGGCTTGAGTTGGGCGATGTAAGCGAGGGCCTGGTCGAGCCAGAGGTGCGTCGGGTGCGGTCTGATGCGCAGGCAATCGAGGACGAGCGTGTCAAGCCCGCCGAGCGCGTCCATCGTCGCCGGTGGAATCTCGCTCAGGTCGGTCGCGTAGGCGAAGTCGTTGAAGCGATAGGCGACGACGGGCAGCCGCCCATGTATGACTTCAAGCGGCGTCACTTGCAGATTGCGGCTGAGCGCGAAGGGTGCGCCAGGCATGACGGTGTGCGGGATGACCTGCGGCAAACCGCCGCCGAAGTGCGACGGCGCGAAGACGTAATCGAAGATGCGCCGGATGTCTATCCACGCGCGCTCGTTGGCATAGACGCCGAGCGCACCGTAACGGAAATTGAGCGGGCGTATGTCGTCGAGGCCGAAGATGTGATCGGCGTGGCAGTGTGTGATGAGCACTGCGTCGAGCCACTTCAATTTGGCCTTGAGCGCCTGTTGCCGGAAGTCCGAAGAGGTATCGACGAGCACCGTCTGCCCGTCGTGTTCGACCAGCACGGAGACGCGCAGGCGCTTGTCGCGCGGATCGTCCGATGTACACGTCTCGCACTCGCAGCCAATGGACGGCACGCCCGTCGAAGTGCCTGTGCCGAGCAGCGTGATCTTCATGCGAAAGAGTCTGGAGAGTCCAGCGAGGCCGAAGCGTCTAAAAAGTTGTCCTTTGACTCTCTAGACTCTCCGGCCTCACGACTTACCTGCCCCCGGTGATGTCGCTGCCGGAGAAGCCGCGCGGGCGTGCTGGCGGGCGCGTGTTGGCGAGCGAGACGTATTGCATCTGTAGTTCGGCGCGCAGGCTTTCGAGAATCTGTTGCTCCTGCGCGCTCAGGTTGCCGCGCGTCTTCTGCTGGATGGTGACGAGCAGATCAATGCAATGCTTGGCGAGCGGCAGATCGACCTCGCCCGCAGGGAAGCCCGGATGCTCCGTCATGCCGAGCGCAGCGGCAGCCGGCGACGCAATGAACATGACGAGATTGGCAAACGGCGTCGGGTCGCTGCCCGCGCCTGTTTCAGGTTCCTGCGCGGGCGCGGGCGGCGGATTCAGCCCGGCGGTAGCATCGTCGCTCGCGGCTCGGGCCGTTTCGTGCGGCCCGCTGGCGCTGCCGTCGGTGGTCGCTCCGGCGGCGGCGGTTTGCTGTTGCGCGGCGGGCGGCGGGGCGGCGGGCGCTTCTTCTTCGCGTTCGATCTCGCGCGGCGTGCCGTCGGCATTGAAGAGACGGCGATCAGTGACTTTGAAAGTGGGTTTCTCTTCGCTCATATGCTTCCCTTGACCGGAGCAGCCGAGAAGCGGCGCGCGCCGGTCAATTATGCTATCTCATCTGTTGTTTACTTAACGCCGCGATGGTAGCACCTGCGGCCGCAGAGTCGCAAGAAAGCGAAGCGTAACGCTCAAGCATCGGTCAGCGGCATGAGCGACCGGCAACGACGGACGGCAATTTTGGCTGGCTACACAAGCGACGTGCAGTTTGGCCGTTGTGCGCGCGGCGCGCCGGCTTGGAACATTGCAACCGGAAGCTTTAGACTCTCGCTTCAAGTTGCCAGCTTCAGGACTGAACTTTATGCCCGCATCATTCGCCGATCTCGTCGCCCTTATGTCTCGCCTGCGCGCGCCCGACGGCTGCCCGTGGGATCGTGAGCAGACCTACGCCACACTCGCGCCGATGCTCTTGGAAGAGGCTTACGAAGCGTTCGAGGCGGTCGAAGCGGCGCGCGAGGGTCGCCCCGCAGAGTTGAGCGCCGAGTTGGGCGACCTGCTCTTTCAGATCATCTTCTACGCGCAGGTCGCACGCGAGCGCGGCGAGTTCAGCATCGAAGACGTGGTGGACGGTATCCACGCCAAGATGGTGCGCCGCCACCCGCACGTCTTCGGCGGCGAGGCGGCGGCCGATACCGCCCAAGTGCTCCGCAACTGGGAAGCGATCAAAGCGGCCGAGAAACGCGCTGCCGGTCAGGCAGAGACGAAGGCGGACGCATCGCTTCTGGACGGCGTCTCGGCTAAAGCGCCCGCCCTGATGGAAGCGCACCAACTGACGACCAAAGCCGCGCGCGTCGGCTTCGACTGGCAGCGACTGGAAGACATCTTCGCCAAGCTCCATGAAGAGATTGACGAACTCAAAGCTGCCATCAGCGAACGCGACGAGTGCCGGCCTGCGAGCAACGCAGATGCGCCGGCCGCGTCGAGCGAGCAACGCGCACGCGAAGCACCGCTGCGCCCCGCCGCCGCCGAAGAGGCCGCGCATACGCGCGTCCGCGAAGAGTTGGGCGATCTGCTCTTTGCCGTCACCAACATCGCGCGCCACCTCGGCGTCGAGCCAGAAGCCGCGCTGAAGCTAACCAATCGTAAGTTCCGCCGCCGCTTCCGCCACATCGAACAGGGTCTGGCGGCGCGCGGGCGCACGCTCGATCAGGCGTCGCTCGATGAAATGGAAGCGTTATGGCAGGAAGCCAAACGAACGTGAGAGGCACGACCGGCGTGACAGGCGACGGGTGGCAGATGATAAGATGATCGCTGGTCGGAGTTGTTGATGCTCGTCGCTTCGGCGGGCAAAATTCGTCATCGCGCTGAAGGAGGTTTTCGGGACAATGGCGCTCGTGCAGTTCGTTCGGAATTACGAAGACCTGTCAACGGACAGGGGCTTTCAGTTCAAGTTCTATTGCGACAAGTGCGGCAACGGTTACGTCACGCGCTATCAAGCCTCGACGCTCGGCACGGCCGGATCGCTCTTGCGCGCGGCGGGCGATTTTTTCGGCGGCTGGGCCAGTTCCGCCGGCAACTCGGCCTACGAGGTGCAGCGCGCCGTCGGCGGCAAGGCGCACGACGATGCGCTCGAGCAGGCGGTCGCAGAGGGCAAGCAGCATTTTCATCAGTGCTCGCGCTGCGGCAAGTGGGTCTGTCCTGAGGTCTGTTGGAACGCGCAGGCCGGGCAGTGTGAAGATTGCGCGCCCGACTATCAGGAAGAGTTTGCCGCTTCGCACGCGCAGGCGAAAGCCGATGCGGCGCGCGAGCAACTGCATGAGCGTGCGCGCCAGACCGATTATGCCTCGCAGACGGACATGAGCGCGGGCGCTTACGCAAAAGCGCCGCCGCCGCCAGCCGCCGGGCCGGCGACGGCGACGGGGCCGCTCTGTGTCAGTTGCGGCGCGGGCGTGGGCAAGGCGAAGTTTTGTCCGGAGTGCGGCACGCCGGCCCAGAAGCCGAAGCCCACTTGCTCGTCGTGCGGGCATCAGCCGGAAGGGACGCCAAAGTTCTGCCCGGAGTGCGGCACGAAGATTTAGCGCGGTTATTGTGCAGCAGGCAAAACAGGGGCGG
>DASVQA010000076.1:0-75708 GCA_036389375.1 Pyrinomonadaceae bacterium
CAGCATCAGTTTGTCGGCGATGGGGTCGAGGATGCGCCCTAAGTCCGACCCCTGTTTGAGGTTGCGCGCCAGCAACCCGTCCAGCCCGTCCGTAATACCCGCAACGACAAAGACGAAAAGCGCCCAGCCAAACCGTTGATAGACCAGCAGCGACACAAAGACCGGGATCAGCACCATGCGGATCACGGTCAGGAAGTTCGGCAGCGTGATGATGCGCGAAGACGAAGACATGGAAAAGTGCTGAGTCCTCGGTGCTGAGTGCTGAGTGAGAAGATGAGTTTTTACTCAGGACTCAGCACTCAGGCTTCAGCACTTTTATTGCGCCGAGCGCAATTCGAGCAGCGAGACTTCGGGCCGGCAGCCGTAGCGCCATGGGACGATGACGGTGCCCAGCCCGCGTGTGACGTAAATCTGCGTATCGCCGCGTTGGCCCAAGCCGCGCAGCATGCGGCGGCGCGGCCGGCCCGAGCGCGAACGCTCCGAGCGCCAGGCGATCTGACCGCCGTGTGTGTGCCCGCTCAGCACGAGGTCTACGCCGGCCCGGGCCGCGCGGCGCAGGATGGTCGGATTGTGCGCCAAAAGCAGTTTCAATTCGTCGGCGCTCGAACCGGCGAGGGCGAGCGGCAGGTCTTCGAGGCCCACCATCGTGTCGTCCACGCCCGCCAGCCAGAAGGCCGCGCCGTTGTGCTCAAAGCGCATGCCTTCGTTGACGAGCACCTTGATGCCTTCGGCGCGGAAGAGGTCTGTGATGAGTGCGGCGTCCGTCCAGTGGTCGTGATTGCCGAGCACAGCGTAGACGCCGCAGCGCGCACGCAGGCGACCCAAGAGTTCCGCACAGGGGGCGGCGTATTCGCGCTCGTGCGAGACGTAGTCGCCGGTCAGGGCGATGATGTCGGGCGCGAGACTGTTGGCCGTTTCGATGGCGCGCTCGATCTGTGTGCGCCCGGTAAAAGGGCTGTGGTGTATGTCCGAGAGGTGGACGATGCGCAGGTGGTCGAGCGCGGCGGGCAGCCGCCGCAGCCGGATGGCTTGCTGTTCAACGACGAGTTGATAGGGTTCGGCGAGTGCGGTGCGCGCAATCTGCGAGAGCGTTTCGGTGAGCGCGCGCCACGCCGTCGGGCGTGGCTGTGGGGCACGACGCCGAGCCTTCCATCTTTCGAGGTTCGTCATAGGTGATCGCGTCTTGGGCCGTGTGATTTAGGTGAAACTTTCGCGCGAGAGCTTTTCCTTGTCCCTTGCTTGAAAAGCCCGCGCATTATAGACAGGCGACCGGCAAAAGGCAAAGACCCCAAATCGGCGGCCGGCGGAAAATAGTCCGGGCGCAAGGCGCACCTGCAAGGACGAATCGTCAGCCGCCCGTCGCCGCCCGTTCGACCTCGTCGCATAGGCTTTACCGGGTCAATTGCAGGCGGTCTGACCGTCTTGACAGGGCGCGGGCTTTGCGGCGAGCATGGCGCGCTATGCAGACCGAGAGCGCCGCCCGCCCGCTTGAGCCGGCCGCCACAAGTGGGCTTGGGCACAGACCTGAGCTTGACGGGCTGCGCGGCATCTCCATCCTGCTCATCCTGTACTACCACTTCAAATTGTCGCAGCAACTGCCCGGCGGTTTCCTCGGCGTGGACATCTTCTTCGTCCTGAGCGGGTTTCTCATCACATCGCTGCTCGTGGAGGAATGGGCGGCCACGGGGCGCATCAGTCTCAGACAGTTCTACGCCCGCAGGGCTTTGCGGCTGCTGCCGGCGCTCGGCGTGCTGCTCGGCGCGATGTGCGCCATGGCGGCGCTTTTTCTGTCGCGGCAGCCGGCGGTGGACGTTTACATAGCGAGTTTGTTGACGCTCTTTTACGTGACGAACTGGGCGGCGGCGCTGCAACTGGTGCACTCGCTGGGGCCGCTCGGCATCACTTGGTCGCTGGCGATAGAGGAGCAGTTCTATCTGCTCTGGCCGCCGCTCTTGGCCGTCATGCTGCGGCTCGGCTGGACGCGCCGGCGCATCCTGCTCGTGTTGACGGGCTTGCTGCTGCTAGTGGTCGGCTATCGCGCGCTCCTGTGGGCGCGCGGGGTCAATTTCGGCCGGCTCTACTACAGTTCACACACGCGCGCGGACTCGCTGCTCGTGGGCTGCATCGCGGGGCTGCTCGTCGCGTGGGATTTGGTGGGACGCGGAGCGCGCAGCGCGTGGTGGTTAAAGACGCTTGCGCTCGTCGCGGTGCTGGTGCTGGTCGTGCTGGTGAACGTGATCGATTCGCCCGCGCCGTTTCTCTACTGCGGCGGCTTCACGCTGGCGGCGCTCTCGGTCGCAGTGCTGCTCTTGGCGTTGACGCTTGCGCCGCCGAAGTTGCTGCTCGTGCCGTTGCGCTTTGCGCCGCTCACCTGGGTCGGGCGCATCTCTTATGCGTTGTACCTGTGGCACTGGCCCGTCCACTGGTATCAATACCGTCTGCCCGGCACGCGCGGCCGGCAAGCGTTGCTCGGCGTCGCGTTGTCGTTCGTGCTGGCGGCGCTCTCTTACTATCTCGTCGAACGACCGTTCCTACGTCTGAAACGGCGCTTCACGCCGCCGCGCGGCGCGGGTCAGGGCAGCGGCGCGGCCGACAGGGGCCAGAAGATAGGCACGAGCAGCATGATGATGACGAAGACGGCGACCGTCAGTATGCCGCCCACTTTGACGAAATCAAAGAAGCGATAACGGCCCGGCGTGTAGATGAGCACGCAGGCGGGTTCAAGCGGCGTCATGAACGAGCACGACGCGGCGTAGGTGACGGCGATGGCAAAGGCACGCGGGTTAAGACCCAAGCCCACCGCCGTCTTGATCGCAACGGGCAGCACGACGAGCGCCGCCGCCTGATTCGACATCGGCTGCGTCAGCCCGATGGTCAACAGGATGAAGCCGCCCAAGACGGCGTAAGGGCCGTAAGGGCCGAGCGTGCGCTGGATGAAGTCTGCGAGGTACTGATCCGCGCCCGTCTTGGTCATCGCCGTGCCGAAGCCGATCATGCCGGCGATGAGGACGATGAGCCGCCAGTCCACCATGTCGTACATCTCGTTGGCGCGCACGGAGCGCGTGGCGAGCAGCACCAGCACGCCCAGGAGCACCGCGACCGAGAGCGGCACATGCTCGCCAAACGGGTGAAAGACCGAGAGCACCAGAAAGAGCAGAAAGGCTGCGAGCGCCCAGTTGCGCTTCGACGCGCGCCCGCTCCGTTCGGACACGTCTTCGAGCAGCAGCAGATTGCCCTCCGACGTCAGCGGCTCGACGTGTTCGCGCCGCCCCTGCACGAGCAACACGTCGCCGAAGCGCAAGGAGACCGTGCTCAGCTTTGACAACAGAGCGACGCCGTGCCGGTTAATCGCCAGCGCCGTCAGCCCGAAGCGTTCACGAAAGCGCGTGCCTTTGAGCGTCCGCCCGACGAGGCTTGAGCCGCGCAAGACCATCACCTCGAACAACTCGACCCCGCCCGTCTCAAGATCGCTCTCGCTCAACTTGAAATCGGCCTTGATCTCTATCCCGGCCTCGCTCTTGACGCGCAGAATGTCCTCCATGCGCCCCTGCACGAGTAGCAGGTCGTCGGGCTGGATGCGCTCGCCGGAGCGCGGCGCGATGCGCCCCTGTTTGCCGCGCAGAATGCCGACCACCGTCAAGTCCATCGCCTGACTCAAGTCCGCCTCGGCGAGCGTCTGCCCGACGAGCGGCGAATTGTCGAGCACGACGACCTCGGTCATGTACTCGCGGATGTGGTACTGCTCGGTCAAATCCGCCGCGCCGCCGCCGCGCGCAGGCAACAGCCGCAACCCCAGCAGCACCATGTAGAGCATGCCGACGCCGACGATAGCGACGCCCGCGCGCGTCAACTCGAACATCGAGAACGGCGGCATGCCGTACTGCGGCAACGCGCCGCTTACCGCCAGATTCGTCGAAGTGCCGATGAGCGTACACGTGCCGCCGAGGATCGCGCCGAACGCAAGCGGCATGAGCAGCTTCGACGGCTGCACCTGCGCGCGCTGCGCGATGCCTAAGACGACGGGCACGAGCATTGCCGTCGTCGTCGTATTCTTCATGATGGACGCGCACCCGGCGGCGACGAACATGATGAGCACCGTTAGTTTGAACTCGTTGCCGCCCGCGATCCGGTGCAAGCGCCGGCCGACGATGTCCACCACCCCGGTCTTGACCAGCCCGCCCGTCAGGATGAACAACCCGGCGATGATGATCACCACATCGTTCGAGAAACCGCTGAACGCATCGGTCGGCGTGACGGTGCGCGTGACAATGAGCGCGATGACGAGCAGGATGGCGACGATGTCCACGGGGATGCGCTCCGAGCCGAACAGGATGAGCGCAACCAGCAGCAGGATGAGTACGGTGGCAATGGGAAGAGTCATGATCGCTTCTGTTATACTGCCCGCACCTAAGTTAATGAAAAGAGATTTCGGCCGCGTGGGCCGCAGCCGTCTGTGATCTAATTGGAAAGGGGAACCTCGCTCGTGGGCCAGCATCGCATTCTCGTCATAGAAGATCAAGAAGACCTAGCCGAACTTTACGAGTCGTCGCTCAAGCGGGCTAACTATCAGGTGCGGCTCGCCTACACCGGCGAAGAGGGCGTCGCGGAGTTTCAGGAGCACGGCGCGGACGCGGTACTCCTCGACATGACGCTGCCGGAAATGCACGGCACAAAAGTGTTGGAAGAGATTCGCGCGATCTCGACGAGCGTGCCCGTGCTGGTTGTGACGGGCGAGACGCTGGCGGAATCGCGCTCCGTGTGCGACCGGCTCGGCGTGCAGGAGTATCTGACGAAGCCGCCGGAGTTGAAACAACTGCTCGCCGCCTTCGAGCGCGCCCTCGCCCGGCCCACCAGCGACGAAGAGTACATCGTCGTCACCATGCGCCTGCCCGCGCGCGTCTTGCAGCAGTTGGTGGATATTGACGCGAACCTCGAACGCGCCATCACGCGCGTCTGCGACGAATGCGGCGAACCTCTGCGCGCGCTCGCCGCGAAGAAATAAAGGCGCGCGCGTTCAACTCAAACAACGACGCCAGCGACCGTCGCTAATTATCGCTGATTTGGGGCTTGACAGTTTTCAGAATAAGAATTATTATCCGTTTGCTTTAAGACGTGCGCGCGGGCTGCTGGTTTGCAGTTCGTGGGCGGGGAAGAATGAAATGGACGAGGTAAAGCAGACAGGCGGATTGGCCGAGTTGCGGCAGAAATTGGACGCGCGCGGCGGGCACATGACGCGCCAACGCGCTGCCGTCTACGACTATCTGAGTCAGTCCACGCACCATCCGACTGCCGAAGAGGTCTTCCTCAACGTCAAACGCAAGCTGCCAAAGATAAGTCTGGCCACTGTTTACAAGAATCTTGAGGCACTCGTCGCCTGTGCGGCCATCTCGAAACTCACTTACGGCGACGGTTCGGCGCGCTACGACATACGCACCGACCATCACTATCACACGCGCTGCCTTAAATGTGGGCGCATGTGGGATTTAGAAGCGGGGCGCGGCCTCGCCGCCCTGCAACAGATCGAGCCGCAGGCCGGTTTCAGCGTCGCCGATTACCGGCTGGAATTGTTGGGCTACTGTCAGGACTGCAAGTGAAATTTTTTTTGCTAAGGCATCAATAGTTATTCTTACTTTTGGTTTGTCGGCGTGGGCAATCTCGCGGGCGGCCAACAACTTGAGCGACCACAGGAAGGAGCAGTTACGAGAGCATGAGCGAGCAGGAGAAGAAGGTCCGGGCGCAGGGCGAGCAGCCAATTCTAACGAACCGTCAGGGTCATCCCGTCTACGACAACCAGAACAACCGCACCATCGGCGAACGCGGGCCGACCGTGCTGGAAAACTACCAGTTTCTTGAAAAGATCACCCATTTCGACCGTGAGCGGACGCCGGAACGCGTCGTCCACGCGCGCGGCGCTGGCGCGCACGGATATTTCGAGGCTTACGGCCGGATCGGCAGCGACCCGGCGAAAAAGTATACGCGCGCTAAACTCTTTCAGGAGAAGGGCAAGCGCACGCCCGTCTTCGTCCGCTTCTCGACCGTGATTCACGGCGGGCACTCGCCGGAAAACCTGCGCGACCCGCGCGGCTTCGCCATCAAGTTCTACACCGAAGACGGCAACTGGGACTTGGTCGGCAACAATCTGCAAATCTTCTTTATCCGCGACGCGGTCAAATTCCCTGACCTCGTCCACGCCTTCAAACCCGACCCCGTGACAAACCGTCAGGACGCGCGCCGCATCTTCGATTTCATCAGCCTGACGCCCGAAGCCATGCACATGATCACGTGGCTCTTTAGCCCATGGGGCATCCCCGCCAGCTACCGCGAGATGCGCGGTTCCGGCGTCAACACCTACAAGATGGTGAACGCGGGCGGCGAGGCGGTGCTCGTCAAATATCACTTCCGCCCGAAGCAGGCGGAGCGCAACCTGACGCAGACGGAGGCGGACGAGATCCGTAACTTCAACCACGCGACGCAGGACTTGTACGAAGCCATCGAACGGGGCGACTATCCTGAGTGGGAGATGTTCGTGCAGATCATGTCGGACGACGAACACACGGAGTTGGATTTCGACCCGCTCGACGCGACGAAGCTTTGGCCCGAAGAACAGTTTCCGCTCCTGCGCGTCGGCCGCCTCGTGCTCGACAAGAACCCCGCGAACTACTTCGCAGAGGTCGAGCAGGTCGCCTTCGGCACGGGCGTGCTCGTGGACGGGCTAGATTTCTCCGACGACAAACTGCTGCAGGGGCGCACCTTCTCCTACTCCGACACGCAACGCCATCGCGTCGGCACAAACTACCTGCAACTGCCCATTAACCGGCCCAAAGTACATGTCGCCACCAACCAGCGCGACGGGCAGATGGCCTTCTACGTGGACAGCATAGAAGCGGGCGAGAACCCGCACGTCAACTACGAGCCGTCGAGCAAAGGGGGCTTGCGTGAAGCGCCGAAGACGGGGCTGGACTATACGCCTTACGTCTCCGGCCACGTCGTGCGGCAGGCGATCAGCCGGACGAACAACTACAAGCAGGCGGGCGAGCGTTACCGCTCGTTCCAGCCGTGGGAGCGCGACGAACTGATCAGCAATCTGGTCGGCGCGCTCGCACAGTGCGACCGCGACATACAGGAACGCATGGTCGGACATCTGTTACAGTGCGACTCGGATTACGGTCTACGTGTGGCGGACGGGCTGGGCGTCAGGGCCAACGAACTGACAGCCCGCACGGCCGGCGGACGCTAAACAAATATGGCAGCGCGGCCCGCGGCGGCGGCCCGGTTTTCAAGTCCGCCGCAGGCTGCGCCCTGACCAGAGAGGGGAGACATACGATGCGGCAGGCTTACGCTGAAGACGTTCACAGGCTCGCGCAAGCGAACCAGAATTTTCGACAGGTGTTGTTCACCACCGAGCGCTCACAACTCGTGCTGATGACGCTGCAACCCGGCGAGGAGATCGGCGAAGAGGTACACGAAGGGATCGATCAGGTGCTCGCGTTCGTCGCGGGGACGGGCGAGGCAGTCATCGAAGGCGAACGCCAGCCGGTGCGGGCCGGCAGCGTCGTGGTCGTGCCCGGCGGCACGCGGCACAACTTCATCAACACGGGCGGCGCACCGCTCAGACTCGCCACCATCTACACGCCGCCGGAACACCCGGACGGCACAGTGCATCGCACGAAGGCCGAAGCCGACGAGTACGAGCGCGCACATCATCACTGAGGCACGCGGAGGCGCAGTTCCGGTCATACGCAGTTCACTCAAAGGGCGGCTCAGCGTGTGATGAGGGCGAGAGGGGCTGCTTGAGTCGCAGCCCGCGCTCGCGGCGGACGCCGCCCGCCGGCCTTTGACAGCCGGCGGGCGGCGTCGCGCTCCTTTAGGTGTGACTGTTAGCGGGGCGGGGCGAGGAATACGTCCCAAGCCCAGCGCGATAGTTTCGTGGGCCGCGTGGCGGACACCTTGGCCCTGTAGCGGAACACGTTGCCATGCTCATCGCGCCGCCGCGCCTCTCTGTAGTCGAGCGCGAGGGCCGCGACGCCAAGTTCCGACAGCGGGTGCAACTCGGCCGGCTCTGAACTGCCGTTGTGGTTCACGTCCTGCCATAGGCGCAGGGCATTGAACACGGTATCGCTGGCGTTGATGATCCGGTCGCCGTTGCCGCCCTGCGCCGGGTCGTCGAATACAGCTAGGGCCGCGAAGCCGTTCGGATCGGCTGCGGCGGGCTGCGGCGTGCGGTCGCCAAACAACTCTTGCCCATTGTCTATGCGCCCGTTGCCGTCGCGGTCAAGCGCAAGCCAGGCGTCGTCGCTACCCACTTCCGTCCATGCGAGCCGGTTGGGCGTGCCGTCGCCATCAATGTCAAAGTCCACGCCGCCGCGCCCGTCCGTAAGGCGGACGCCGTCGCCCGCCGTGTCAAGGATGACCGGCGTATAGCAGTTGCCCCAAGGGTCGCAATATGCGCCGACCAGCGCGCAACGCTGGTCACATTCCTCCCGACACTCCATGCGCCCGTCGGTCACCCCGTTGCAATTGTTGTCGATCCAGTCGTCACAGATTTCCGGCGCGCCGGGATGGATTGAGGCATCGAAGTCGTCGCAGTCGTCGCCGCCGCAGGACTGGTCTGTGTGGCCGTCGCCGTCTAGGTCGCAGCAGGCGTCGCCGCCCTGACAGTCGTTATCGATCCCGTCGCTGCAAATTTCAGTCGCGCCGGGATGAATGTTGGAGTTGTTGTCGTTGCAATCGGGGCCGCCGCAGGCCGAACTGTTGTAGCCGTCGTGATCCAGATCGCAGCATGACGGGTCGTTGAATCGATTAAAGATCGTGACGAACTCGTCGTGACATGGATTCTGCTCGGTGTCGTTACCAAACCGGCAGGTAATGTCGCGCGTCTGCAAGGACTGGATACCGGAGCCGTTACTGAAGCCTGAGTTGCCCTGCACGGAACGCGCGCCGCAGACCGCGCTGCCACAATCGTCCGACTGATCCGCATCGAAGTTCTGACATGCGTTGATGACCTGTGCGGCCGCGAGGGTCGCTGGCTTATACGGCGCACGCTGGCCCTGAGCGATCAGCAAAATGATCCCGAGTGCCAAGACCGCGGCCAGAAGAGCGTTCAATTTCATGGTGTGCCTCCTTTCTATGGCGCGCTCATTTACTGTCCGGCACAAACTGCTCGTCGCTTACGCGGAGCCACTTGCGCACGGCCTTTGCGTCCGGGTTGCGCTTGAAGAGATGCCCGCCCGACCAGAGCGTGTCGTCGTCGAACAGCACCTCGCCCAGCCTGAAGGTAGCTTTGTGAATGAGGTTGACGGACGGATACCTGAGTTCGATGAGCCGCTTGATCTGACCGTAATCGGCGGCGAGTGAAACCTCAAGTGAGTCGTGCGGCAGCAGGCGCAACGGCGGATTGCTGCGCGTCACTTCAAGGTCTGGATGGCGACCCACGAAGAGTTGGTGGAGCAGCACGTGCCCTGTGGCCCCGGTCTCAGGGAAGTCTATGTCAATGCGGGCCCAGGTAATGGGCTTGGCCGCACGGTTCGTGAGCCTGATGGTCACGTCCTGTAGCCAGTCGGCCTCACCCTCGAACTTTTCAGCCAGATGGGCCGGTATGCCCTTGACCTTGAGGCTGGCAAATTCAACCGGCTCGGCCTGCGTGGTAAAGCCTTTCGCTACGAGTCGCTCATTCCCGTGTAAGGCCGGCTCTTCTTGGGCTTGGTGGTACGTCCAACCGCTCAGGTACAGCGTGAGGACGCAGAGGTTGGCGATGGCGAGCGCGATGGTAACTTTCAGCCGCCGCGCAGAGTGGTTGGGCTGACGCTCCTGCTTGACCATGATGCACCTCCTGTCTGTTGTTTGGGGTGTGAGATTGACGAAAACTTGGGGGCAGGCACTCGTCAACGAGCGTGCGAGGTATGCTTGCGAGGGCCCGAAGGATATGCCTCTTTGCCGCGCCCGTCAACAATAGATGTGCGGGCCCGGCCGGCGCGCTGGCTTAGTCGAACAGTGTCTGCTCGACGGCGGTGGCGGCTTTCTTCGGCGCGCGTTTCTTCGGCTTGTCGGTTGCGCCGGGATGTTCGGCGAGGTGTTCGGCGTTGAAGCCGAGTTCACGTAAGCGCGCGGCGAACTTGGCGGGGCCGTGCATGGTGATGATGCGGACTGCGCCGGTTTCTCGTGCAAGGCGGACAAGGTCTTCGTAGTCGGCGTGATCCGAGAGCGGCAGCACCAAGTCCACGCCTCTGTACATGTAGGGCGCGCTCTTGCTCATGGCCCAGCCCGTGAGCATGATGACGTAGCGCCGCTCGATGTTTAAGACCATCGGCTGCTTACGACAGCCCGGCGGCGCAATGAGCACGCGCCCCCGCAGGTTGGCGCGTTCATAACGCTCATACGGCCCCGCAAACTCCACGCCCAACTCGCGGTAAATCTCCGACACGTTCCACACAGAGCCATGCAGCGTCACGCGATAGCCGCGCCGCAGTAGAATCTCCAACGCCTCCTGCCCTTTGCCGAGCGCGTAGGCGAGTACGACCGGCACGCGTTCATCCGAGAGCGCGCGATCCACCGCCGCGTACAACCGCTCGTTCGTCACCACGTCCGGCGGGAAGTGATAGAGCGGGTCGCCGAAGGTGGACTCCATCACGAGCGTGTCGCACGGCACGACGACGGCATCCTCCGCCGCCACGTTCGGACGCAACTTGATGTCGCCCGTATAGACCAGCCGCTCGCCGTCGGCTTCGACCAACACCTGCGCCGAGCCGAGACAATGACCGGCCGGGTAGAAGGTCAGAGCATAGCGCCCGTAGTCGCGCCGCTCGCCGTAGTGTTGCGTGCTGATTTCGGCCGCGCCGCGCCGGTGCTGGAAGATGCGCGCGGTCGCGGGCGTGGCAATGATCGCGCGATGCTCCGCAATGTGATCCGAGTGTGCATGCGAGATCACGCAGCGGTCGCGCGGGCCGTCTGCGTCGAGCCACAGATCAAGGTCGGGCAAGTACAGTCCTTCACGATATTCGACGCGCAACAAAACTTAAGACCCTCAGGCGGCAGTGTCGCCTGAGCGACGGCGCGCCACACTCAACCGGCCGTTGACTTGTCTTCGGGAGATTCGCTCGCACCTATTATAATGCACCGCCCGCGTGCGCGTCATCGAATAGACGCGGCGATACAACCCAGACGCTACGTGCGACCGAAGCAACCTCAAATGACAACACCGCCCGCAGAGCCGCCCGTCGCCGCCGCACCTGACCCGCCCGCCGCCCGCCGCACATGGCTGCGCCGTCTCGCCGCGCTTCGTCTGCGCCGCGCCGAGTGGGTCTTCGTCGTGGCGCTGACAGGCTTTGCCGCGCTCGCCATCCTCGCGCATCTCTACGCCTATTTCGGTTGGGACGTGGCCACCGCACACGCCTTGCAACGCGCGCCCGTGCCCGGCCTCTTCACCTTCATGCGCGCCGTCTCAAGCTTCGGCAACGCGTGGCATCCGTTTGCGCTGACGACCGCAACTGCGCTCGCGCTGCTCGCGCGCGCGCGCCGCACGGAAGCGGCCGGCCTCGTCCTGAGCGCAGGCGGCGGCAGCCTCGTCAACACCATCGTCAAACTCGTCGTCGCGCGCCCGCGCCCGGCCGCCGCGCTGGTCTCTGTGTACCGGCCGCTCTTGACCAAGAGCTTCCCTTCAGGGCACGTCACGTTCTACGTCTGCTACTTCGGCTTCCTCTTCTTCGCTGCCTACGCCGTGCTGCCGCCGCGCACATGGGCCCGCCGGCTCGCCCTCACCGCGACGGCGCTGCCGGTCGCCACCGTCGGCCTCTCGCGCGTCTATCTCGGCGCACACTGGCCCAGCGACACGCTCGGTGCATACCTGCTGAGCGGGCTGTGGCTCGCGTGCGCCGTCCACCTCTATCGCAGGTGGAAAGAGCGTTCGACGCTGCATCCGGAGGACAAGCCGGGCGTTAGTGTTCGATGATGACGGTTGTGCCGTTGGGAATGTTGTCGAAGAGTTCTTTGATGTCGGCGTTGGCCAGCGCAATGCAGCCCCACGTCCAGTCTGAGTCTGTGCCGCCGCCGTGCAGCATCACCTCGCCGCCGAGCGCGGTGTCCCAAGGCGGCTGTCGTTTGCGCCGGATGGCGCGCACGATGCGGTCGTGCTGCGCCTGCGTGATGAGGCCCGCGCGCAAGCCGCGCGCGGCATCTTCAGCATTCGGGTAGCTCAAGCCGAGCGAGAGATAAAACTGACTCTGCGCGTTTTTAGCGCAGACGTAGAACTCGCCTTCGGGCGTGCGCCGGTCGCCCTGTCGCTCCTTGTCGTCCGACGGACTCAGACCGAGCGCGACGCGGTAAGTTTTAACGAGCCGACCGGCGGAATAGAGTGCGAGTTCGCGCCGACTTTTATTGATGATGATGCGCGGCGCGACGAGCGGCAGCTTGAGCGGCGCGGGCGTGGGCGTGGACAGGGGCGCGGGCGCGCTGTTTGTGGGCGCTGCGACATGCGGGGCGAGCGCCGTCATGCCGACCTCGGCGCGCTGGCACGCGCCGACAAGCACGACGCAGATGGTCGCGCAGGCGGCGAGTAGGCTTAGCCGTGCAGGCACACGAGATGGCATGGGAGCAGTTAGACAAACGCGCGCGCGAATTTGTTCCCAAACGCTTGCCGGGCGCGCATCAGCTTTGCGCGCGCCGTTGCGACTTAGACCGCTTGCCCGGTGACTTGGGCTGTTTGTTTACGGCAGGAGTCGCCAGTTGTGCGTCGGCTCAGGCGGGATGCGTTTGTGCTGCTCGACCCAGTCGATGATCAACTCGCGTATCTCCTCGCTTGAGCGGAACAGTTCGGGCGCGCCCCGGTACATCGTGTAACCGCCGCCGCCGTTGACGCGATAGTTGTTCGTGGCGAGTTTGAGCTTCTGTGTTGCGCTCAAGGGCTGACCGCGCCAGCGCAAGTTCTGGATGCGTTGCCCGATGGGTTTGGTGATGTCCAGATCGTAAGTGACGCCTTCGGCAATGTCGAAGTTGTAGCCGGGAATCTTTTCGTCCACGAGCGCGGCGGCGGACTGGCCCGGCGCGTAGGTTTTGAAATATCGCGCCGAGTGCTCCAACGCATCCTTCAATTGCTGCCCCGTCACTTCGATGACGACCAGCGTGTTCTCGTACTCGTAGAGCGCCGCGATGTCGCGCACCGTGACGGGGCCGCGCGCGACGTGCGCCGCCGGATTGAAACTCGCCGCCATCGAAACGTCCGCGCGGCCGGCGTCCAGTTGCACGCGGTGGATGAGATCGAGCAGGGCGTTATCGCCGAGGCGCGCATCCTGCGCGGAGAGTTCAACGGCCGATTCGCCGATCACATGGTTGAGCCATGCTTGCGTCTCGCGGTCGTAAGGTTCTGCGAGTTTCATGGTGGCTGCATCCGGCGCGGACGCTTCGACGCTCAGCGTGCGCGCCTGTTTGGCGACGACCTGCCAGCGCCCGGCCTGCGCGCTCCTGGCAAAATAAACGTCCACGCGCGCCACATGCGACGCCCACCTATTCGCCTGCGTCAGCAGCACACCATTGATCAGCAAGTCGGGGACTTCGCGGTGCGTGTGCCCCATCAGGATCACGTCCACGCCTTTGACCTGTTCGGCGATGGCGATGGCTTCGTTCTCGTGGGCCACCTGACCGGGCGTCACCTCGCCCGTGCGCAGGTCAGCGGCTAACCCCATGTGCATCGCAATGACGACGAGATCGACGCGCTCCTTGTTGCGCAGCACGCCGACCCACTTCTGCGCTTCGGCGACTGGCGCGCGAAATTCCAGCCCCGCGTAGTTCTCCTTGTTCTCCCAACTCGGAATGCCCGGCGTCGTCAGCCCAAGTATGCCGACGCGCACGCCGCCCACTTCTTTCACGAGATATGGCTGATAGTAAGTCTCCTGCGTGCCGGTGCGGTAGGTGTTGGCGGAGAGCCACGGAAACTGCGCTTCGCGGCGTGCTTTGGCGAGCACGGCGAGACCGAAGTTGTATTCGTGATTGCCGACCGCGAGCGCGTCGTAGCCGAGCGCGTTCATGGCGAGCATCATCGGATCGGGCGGCGCGTTGTTCAGCTTGTTGTGAAAGTATTCGAGCGGCGTGCCCTGAATCGTGTCGCCTGAATCAAGGAGCAGCGCCGCCGGGTTCTCCTTGCGAATTTGCTTGATGATGGTCGCGGCTTTCGCCAAGCCGCGCGCGTCCGGTTTGTTCGTGTAGTAGTCGAGCGGGTAGATGTTGCCGTGCAGGTCGGTCGTCGAGATGATGGTCACCCACGCGCGCTGCGGCGCAAGGTTGGCGCTTGAGGGCCAGCACAGCACGAAGACCGCCAACAAGCCAGCCAGCCAGATACTCGTTCGATTAACTTTCATCCTGCATCAATCTCTGCGCCCTGATTTGCATCTTTGCGTGAGAATTTTCTAAAGACTAAGAGGGCGGTCTTACTGTGCGACATAGACCTCGACGGCGCTTAGACCGTTCACGTAGCCTTCGTAAATTTTGGGAAATTGCTGACGCACCTGCGCCATCTTGTCGCGGTTCTCAAAGTAGGTGCGCCCGCGTTGGAGGATGAAATAGACGGGGCGCGGCTGCGCGTTCACGTCAAACTGCGGGTCGGAGAGCGCGCGCGATTGCAGATCGGTGCGCCCGTACTGTTGCAGGTAATAGCGCACGACGCCGGGCGTCTCGTGCGCGATGGTTGCACCGGGGGGGGCGTGTTCGCAGATGAGTTTGATCGCTTCGCGCAGGCCGTCGTCGTAGAACTCGTCGTGCGGGAAGTAGTAGCCCGCGCGCCCTGCGCCGAGCGCGTTCGTGTAGAGCGCGTAGTGCGGCCCCGCCTTGTATGCGAGCCAAGCCGGCACGGCCAGAAAGACGAGCAGCACGAGCGCGCGCAGCACACGCGCGGGCGTCTGCCGACGATCATCCGGCCAGAGCGTCGCGCCCCAGCGCAGCAGCGCCGCGATGCCGACCGCCGCGATCATGTAGACGAGCGGCAGCAGCGAGAGCACGTAGCGCAACCATTTCGCGCCGACCAGCGAATAGGGCACGATCCAGAGCGCGAACATGAGCAGCACAAACGCGGGGCCGGGTTTGCGCCACGCGCGCACGCAGACGGCGAAACCCAGCACGAAGGCGACGAGCAGCGGGAGCGGCGTCTTGATCGCCAGATAGAGCGCGTAGAAGTAGGCGGGCGTGCCGAAGGGCGTCTGCGACAGCACGTTCTGATAGAGCGTGTTGCCCATCAGGTAGCCGTGATGCGTCAGCAGTTTCTCGCCCGAATAGGCGTCCAGATATTGCCACGTGCGCGGCCAGAACAGCGCGAAGTTGGCGAGCACGAAAGGGATGGGCAGGACGAGGTAGAAGAAGCCGGGCGTGCGCCCCGCCGGCTCGCCCGGCTCACGCTGACGCTGCTGAACGAGATGGTGATAGAGCATGTTCAGCCCGAAGTAGTGCGGGAAATACTTCGACGCCAGCATCAGCCCGAACGAGATGGCGCTCCAAATGTAGAAGCGTTTCTTGCGCTGCTCGGCAAAACCGCTCGTCTGTTTAGCGCGCAGGTAGAAGTAGAAGGCAAAGAGCATGAAGAAGACTAAGAGCGTGTCCTCTTTGCCGATGCGGTTGTAGGTGATGGCGTTGACGCCGAAGGCCCAGAGCGTGGCGGCGATAAGCCCCGTCCGCCGGTCGAAGAGTGCGGCGGTCAATAGAAAGAGCGGGCAGACTGTGAGCGCGCCAAAGAGCACGTTCGGCAGCCGCAGCCCGGCCTCTTCGCTGATTCGCTGCGCGGGCGCGGCGTGCGCGTTCCAACGCGCCGTCGCACCGAGCGAGAGGAAGATGAGCGCCTTCATCAACATCGGATGTTCGGCGTTCTGCGTCACATCGCCCCGCCCGTAGGCGCGCACGGCGTCGAGTTTGTTGATCTCGTCCTCGGCAAACCCGGCGCTGCCAAGTTCGCGCAGGCGCAGGCCCGCGCCGCACAGGCACAGCAAGACGAGCACGAGCGCCAAGCGCCGGTCGAGCAGCCGCCCGCGCCGCTCCGGCGCACGCGCCGCCGCGACCGCCGGCAACTCTAACTCTTCAGTTGTCAGTTCGACGGATTGCACCATGATTAAGGCATGACGAAGGCGGCGGCTCCCTGCGGCGGGCCGCAATGAAACCCGGCGCTTGCTTTAGCCTTCATCGCTCCGCGTTCATCGTTTTCATTTGGGCGGCGAGGCTTGCCTGCGCTTCGACGGCGACGGCGCGTGGATTGAGACCCTGCCGGACAAGGAGCGCAATACCGATGATCGTCCAGACGACGACGCGCGCCTTGCGCACGATGGCGAGCGCCACACCACTCGTCGTGCCGAGTTGCAGGGCGGCGGTGAACTGCCCCGTGCCCGCCTCGTCCACGCCCACACGCATCGGCACGAACTTGAAGATCACGTTGATCACGCGGTTGACCGATTCCAACACAAAGGCCGCCAACCACGTCGGCCGCACGGGGCTGATGAAGTAGAGCGTCACATAAATTTCGACGATGCCCGCAAGATGAAAGCCGGCTTCCAGGAGCAGGATCGGCAGAAAGCGCGCCCGGTTGCGCGCATAGAAACCGTAGACGCGTTCCTCGACGGCGGCGATCCGCACGCGCCGCGTCTCCAACCAGCCGCGAAAGATGCGCCGCGCATACAAAAATTCCAGCGCCCGACTGACGAATCGCCACTGTCTTTGCACGACCACGTAGCCCAGCAGCACGAAGACGACGACGCCCGCGATTGTGCCCAGACAGACGATGCGTAGCTTCTGCGGCAGCGGGAAACTCAGGAGCAGCGAGACGAGGCCGGCGAGAATAAAGAGCGCGACCGAGAGACTGTAGAACAGGTTCTCGACCGCGATGGCGGCGACCGCCGTGCCGAGCGGGACGCGGTCGCGCACGAGCGCCGCCTTAGTCGGTTCGCTGACGACGATGCCGAGCGGCATCACGTTGCCGAGCGCATCGCCCGCGAGGTATGCGCGCAGCGCGTCGCGCAGCCGCAAAATGTGCGGCGCTTCAAAGCAGCGCGTCCAGGCGAGCGAGCGCACGAGCGGGCGCACGCCGGAGACGAGCAGCACGAGCAGGAAGCCCGCGCCCAGATCGAGCATGCTGCGCCAGATGTCGCGCGGGCCTGCGCGCCAGACGTAGTAGGCAAAGAGCAGCAGCCCCAGCGCGGCGAAGAGGACGCCGGCCGGCGTAAAGCGTCTGGTCGTACTCTCTTCTGTAATCTGGTCGCTCATTCGTTGCGCGCGCCGAGGCAGGGCGGAGTCCTTATTCTGTGTGCGTTCGTGATCAGCGAGTAAAGTGCAAGATACGTGATTGCGCCGCGAGTCTCAACCGCGCGGGCGGCGGGCGCGCACGTCTGGCGGCCCGGCCCGGCCAGCCATAGCAGTGCAAGCGGCGCGCCATTTCGTGCGCCGCCGCGCGCCTTGCGCCCGCGCCGCTTTTTCAACCTGTGCCGCCATATGTATGCGCCGGATGACGAAGAAATGCGGCGCGGCGGCGGTCGCCGCGCGCCACCTGCTTTGACATGCAGATGGCGCGCGGCGCGTGGTCGCGCAACTGCGTCGTCGCGGGTTGACCGGAGACGCGTTGATCAGCGATGCTACGTGCTTACAGCCAACAGTCAAAGACAGCTTCTAATAGAGGGCGTTATAGCTATGAGTAAAGCAGCCACAGAGGTTCTGACCGGGACGCCGTTGACCATCTACTCGGAAGACGAACAGATGTTTCGCGCCAGCGTGCGCGAGTTTGCCGAGGGCGAGATTCGCCCGCGCGTCGAGCAGATGGACGAAGCCGGCAAGATGGACGCCAATATCATCAGGCAACTGTTCGAGCTTGGGCTGATGGGCGTCGAGACGCCCGAAGAGTACGGCGGCGCGGGCGCGTCCTTTTTCACCGCGATCATCGGCGTCGAAGAACTGTCGCGCGTCGATCCGTCGGTCGGCGTGCTGATGGATGTGCAGAACACGCTGGTCAACAACGCCCTGATCCGCTGGGGCAACCCCGAACAGAAAAAGAGATACCTGACGCAACTCGCCACCGACAAGGTCGGGGCTTACGCGCTCTCGGAAGCCGGCTCCGGCTCGGACGCCTTCGCCATGCAGACGAAAGCCGTCGATCAAGGCGACCACTTCCTGCTCAACGGCCAGAAACTCTGGATCACGAATGGCAACGAGGCCGAGATTTTCGTCGTTTTCGCCAACGCGAACCCCGAAGAGGGCTATCGCGGCATCACCGCCTTCATCGTCGAGAAAGGCTTCCCCGGCTTCGCCGTCGGCAAGAAGGAGAACAAACTCGGCATCCGCGCCTCTTCGACCACCGAGATCATCTTCGACAACTGCCGCGTGCCGAAAGAGAACTTGCTCGGCGAGTTTGGCAAGGGCTACAAAGTCTCCATCGAGACCTTGAATGAAGGGCGCATCGGCATCGGCGCACAGATGATTGGCCTTGCGCGCGGCGCACTCGAAGCGGCGCTCAGCTACACGAACGAACGGCAACAGTTCGGCAAGTCCATCAATCAATTTCAGGGCGTGCAATTTCAACTGGCCGAGATGGCCACCGATCTCGAAGCCGCGCGCCTGATGGTCTACAACGCGGCGCGGCTGAAGGACGCGGGGCTGCCCTTCGTCAAAGAAGCGGCCATGGCCAAACTCACCTCTTCGCGCGTGGCCGAGCGCATCGCCTCGAAAGCGATTGAACTCTACGGCGGCTACGGCTACGTCAAAGATTACCCGGTCGAAAAATACTGGCGCGACTCGAAGATCGGCGCGATCTACGAGGGCACGTCCAACATGCAGTTGCAGACGATTGCCAAACTGATCATCGGTAAGTAGGCGCACTCCGCAGGCGAACTGATTATGACCGCATCACGCATAGAAGTCTTCGAGCAGATGCTCGCCAGCGACCCCGACAATACGATGGTCATGTTCGGGCTGGCGAAAGAGTACGAGAAACTTGAGCGGCACGCCGACGTGGTCGCCCTGCTCAACGACTACCTGAAGCGCGCCAACGACGAGGGCAACGCCTACGGCATGCTCGCGCGCGCCTATGAACGCTTAGGCAACCGCACGGCCGCCAAGGCCACCTATCAGCGCGGCATCGAAGTGGCGACCGCGCACGGCCATCCCTCGATGGCGGAAGACTATCGCATGACGATTGAGAGCGATTACGCAGACTGAGCGAGCGCGTTATGGAAGAACTGATCTTCGTGGTTGAAAATGCACTGGAGGGCGGTTATACCGCGCGGGCATTGGGCACGTCGATCTTCACCGAAGCCGACGACTTGGCCGGACTGCGCGAGCAGGTGCGTGACGCCGTGCGCTGCCACTTCGATGAAGGACAGGGGCCGAAAATTATCCGGCTGCACTTTGTTCGGGAGGAAGTGATCGCAGCATGAAGCTGCCCCGTGATGTGTCGGGCGACGCGCTGGCTAAGGCGCTTAAAGCCCTCGGCTATCAGATCACGAGGCAGACGGGCAGTCACTTGCGTTTGACTACAATGGAGAATGGCGAGCACCACATCACCATTCCGCGACATGACTCGTTGCGCATTGGCACATTCGCCGCAGTCATTGATGATGTCGCAACGCACTTTGGTTTGACGCGGGATCAATTATTGGCGCGCATTAAATTGTAAGACTGGAGCAGGAGTTTAGCGACATGGCGACCGAGTTGCAGACGCGAGAGTATCAGGGCTTGAGCCGCGAGCAGTTGGTGGGTATCTACCGGACAATGTACCTGTCGCGGCGGATCGACGATAAGGAGATACAGCTTAAGGCGCAATCGAAAATCTTCTTCCAGATTAGCGGCGCGGGGCACGAGGCGGTGCTGGTCGCCGCCGGGCTGGCCCTGCGACCCGGCTATGACTGGTTCTATCCGTATTACCGCGACCGCGCGCTCTGTTTGCAGCTTGGCATGACGCCGCACGAACAGTTGCTCTCGGCCGTGGCGGCGGCCGCCGATCCGAACTCGCACGGTCGCCAGATGCCCTCCCACTGGGGGCACAAAAAACTGAACATCGTCTCGCAGTCGTCGCCGACGGGCACGCAGTGCTTGCAGGCGGTTGGTTGCGCCGAGGCGGGCTATCGCTTCCAGTTGATCGCGGAGCTAAAGGACAAGGTCGAGCAGTTTCACGCGGACGAGGTAGTTTACGTCTCGCTCGGCGACGGCACGACGAGCGAGGGCGAGTTCTGGGAGGCGCTCAACACGGCCTGTAATCTGAAGTTGCCGGTGCTGTTCCTCGTCGAAGACAACGGCTACGCGATCAGCGTGCCGGTCGAGGTGCAGACGGCGGGCGGCGACATCTCGCGTCTCGTCGCAGGCTTCCCCGACCTGCTGATTCAAAAATGTGACGGCACTGACCCGCTCGAATCCCTGACGACGCTGCAACGCGCGGTGGACTACTGTCGCGCCCGACGCGGGCCGGCGCTCGTCCATGCGAAAGTGATCCGCCCGTATTCGCACTCGCTCTCGGACGATGAAAAACTCTATCGCCCGGACGAGGAGCGCACGTCCGACGCCGAGCGCGATCCCGTCAAACGCTTCGGCGCGCGGCTGGTGGATGAAGGGATCGTGACACAGGAGGAGTTGCAGCAGATCAAGGACGAGGTGGACGCGGAGGTGAGCGCGGCGGCCGATGCGGCGCTCGCCAGCCCGCAGCCCGACCCGCAGACCGCGCTCGATTTCATCTACTCGCCCGACGTTGACCCGACCGCGCAGGCGTTCGACACGGAAGCCGTTGGCGGCGCGGAAGGCAAAGAGGGCACGATGGCCGATCTGATCAATCGCTGTCTGCACGAAGAGATGGCGCGTGAGCCGCGCATCGTCGTCTTTGGCGAGGACGTGGCCGACGTGTCGCGCGAGGAATATCTCGAACAGGTCAAAGGCAAGGGCGGCGTCTTCAAAGTGACGGCGAACCTGCAACGCAAGTACGGCAGCGCGCGCGTCTTCAACTCGCCGCTCGCGGAAGCGAACATCGTCGGGCGGGCCATCGGCATGGCGACCAGAGGGCTGAAGCCGGTCGTCGAGATACAGTTCTTCGACTACATCTGGCCCGCCTATCACCAGATCAGAAACGAACTGGCGTTGATGCGTTGGCGCTCAGGCAATGAATGGCAGTGCCCCATCGTGATCCGCTGCCCCGTAGGCGGTTATCTGAAGGGCGGCGCGGTCTATCACTCGCAGTCGGGCGACACACTGTTCACGCACATACCGGGCTTGCGCGTCGTCTATCCGGCGACCGCGCGCGACGCCAACGGTCTGTTGCGCACGGCGATTCGCTGCGCCGACCCCGTCCTTTTCCTCGAACACAAGCACCTCTACCGGCAGGCTTACAACAAGTCGGCCTATCCGCCGGACGGCTTCCTGATCCCCTTCGGCAAAGCCAAGACCGTGCGCGCCGGCACAGACCTCTCCATCATCACCTACGGCGCGCTCGTCCAACGCTCGCTGACCGCCGCCAAACAGGCCGCCGAGCAGCAGGGCATCAACGTGGAAGTCATAGACCTGCGCACGCTCGCGCCCTACGACTGGCCGGCCATCGTGCAGAGCGTCAAGCAGACCAACAAGGTCATCATCGCGCACGAAGACACGCGCACACACGGCTTCGGCGCGGAGATCGCCGCCCGCATCGCGGATGAACTCTTCGAGTACCTCGACGCCCCCGTCCGCCGCGTCGCCGCCCTCGACACCTTCGTCGCCTACGCCCCGCAGGTCGAAGACCACATCCTCCCGCAGATCGACGACGTGGCCCGCGCCATCACGGAACTTTACGCCTACTAAGGGGGCAGCTAGATCACAAAGGGGCGACCGGCCAATCCGGTCGCCCCTTTGTTCATGCCGATAAGCCGCCTAAGCTCCCGCCATTAAGAGCCGTCTAATCTGCCGCCCTGTTTCGTAAGTCGTTGCAAATTCAGGACTGAAGTAATAGCTTAAGATATTAGACGGCTAATCGGGCGTATTTGTCGGTAGCAGTTAGGGCGTCTAATTTAAGTTAGGCTTCTAAACTTGAGAGGGTTTAGAGGAAATGACAAAACACCTGATTCGCCTGGTTACCGCCTTGCTGTTCTTGCGGGTGTCCGCTCATGACTCGACCGCACAATCCGAGCAACGGCAATGCGTCGGTTTTCGCTTCCAGGGCAGAAGCGCAATCACGGCATGCACGCGACCGCCCGCAGCTTCGCTGGCATGGAGCTTGTACGGTAAATCGCAGCTTGTGTGGTCGGCTCGGCGCTCCGGTTAGCGCCAGCGTTGGGCATCCGGAAAGATGAACGGCAAACCAAAGTGCATCATCGTCACGGGCCGGCCGGGAGCGGGCAAAACCACGCTGGCGAAGAAGCTTGGGGCACGCCTGTGGTTGCCGGTCGTCAGTCGTGACGAGATCAAAGAGGGTTACGTAAACACGTGCGGGGTCAAACACGATCAGCTACCAGCCAATACGAATGCAGTAGCATCCAACTTCTTCTTCGATATCGTAAACCAATACCTCGTCAACAAGGTTTCTATCATCATAGAGGCTGCCTTCCAGCACAAGGTTTGGGAGCCGAGAATAGCCAAAATTGCCGAAATTGCCAGCCCATTCATGATTGTTTGCGCAATAGACGGCGATCTGGCGGCAAGCCGACATCTACAGCGAGGTCTGGATGAGCCGGGTAGAGAGTTCTATCACGGCGATAAGCGAGTTTCGGTTTACAAGGTCACAGGTGCCGTCGCTCCCGCAGGTGAGTATGAAGCCCCGGACTTCAATGTGCCTACAGTGCATGTATCTACGGATAATGGGTACTGCCCCGGCATAGACGAGATTATCGAAAAGATTCATCTACAACATGCCTGCCAAGCCGCCGAAGATGACGCTGCTCGTTGACGCGTACGCGCGCCCAACTCTCGCGTCCGGCGGCACTACTGACGGACGCTCCGTGCAGGTACAGGCATCGAGCATTTGCCTGCTTTGTCAATGACCTTCTAACTTAGCATCCAGATGTGAAGAACCATGTCGAAGAATGCCACGTTCGCTGCTGCCATCGTCGAAGCAATACGGAACGCGAAGATCGTCGGCGTTCGCGCCGGCCCTGAGCACCGCTACACGGGTGTCTGGGTCGTAGTCGTTGACGGCAGAGTTTTTGTGCGCTCCTGGAACGACAAGCCTACGGGCTGGTTCCGCGCCTTCAGGCAGCAACCATGTGGGACGATTAAGGTCGGGGCGCTCGAAATCCCTGTCCGGGCCAAGTCAGTTCGCGGCGCGCGCATTCGTGATGCTGTCACGGTGGCGTTCGGCGAGAAGTACAACACGAAGGCGTCGCTCAGGTGGGTAGAGGGATTTGCCGAACCAGCACGCGCACTCACGACGCTGGAGTTCGTTCCGGCCTGAGCATCGGCAATCAGCGCCAACTCGTCGGGTTTATCGTTGTAGGGCTGGCGCGACGCGCTGCTGAACAACTCATTGAACCCGACCATCCTTAGCTTGCCTCTCATTAACCTTTGCTGATACATCTTAGGTCGCTACTGTTGTCGGGCGGCGGGTTAATTCGGGCGTGAGGCGCAAAGTCGAATGGAGAATAGAAATGAGGATAAGCAAACGTCTTTACCTTTTTCCGCTAGCCGTGACTTTGTTGATGGTCTTTCCAAGCCAACCGAATGTGTGCGCGCAAACATTGAGCAGCGAGCCACAGACCGCGACGCTGTTGACGCGCAAGATAACTGATGGCGTTGACAATTACACGCAAGCGGCATTCAGCTTTAAGTATGGTGTTAATGGCGATGCGGCGTTGAAAGTTACAAGGAATAATTGGGATTTATTGTTCGGTAATAGTTCCTTGCCTGATGCCTTCGATGTCACAATGGTAACGAACGATTGCAGCCGCATAAAAGATTTGGGCGCATTGAATTGGCCAGATGTTTACTACGTTCCTGTGCTTCCGGCGCACCTTGAACCGACGCGCGAACCCAGCGTAAAGGCCATCATCGGTCATATGTATGTTGTGCATACCAAAGATACAGACAATGATCATTATGCGTTGTTCCGCGTGGAGGCCCTCGAACCGGGCAAGAGCGTTACGATCTCATGGAAGTTGGTTATCTCGCCAGAATAAAGAGTGGCGCGTGCTCACGTCCGATTGCGCCTAACAACTCATTCAACCGGAGCGCAAGTTAGCATGTCCTTCATCGTTAACTTGGCTGTCGCGGCGTTGTATGCGTGCCCGGTTAATTCGGGCTATTAGCTTGCTTATTGAGAGATAAGGCTTGATGAATAAACAGTTCGTATTTGTTTATGGCACGTTGCGGCCGGGCGGCACGCGCGCTCTGCCTGATATCTTGCCTGCGGCAAAGTTTATTGGTCGGGCAAACGTGCGCGGCCGCCTCTATGATCTGGGTGCATATCCGGGCTTGCTGGTTGATGCCGCCGGCTCGTTAGTGCTGGGCGAAGTCTATGAGATTGATGATGACATTCTGCATAAGTTGGATGAGATAGAAGCCGCAAGTTTTTATTGGCGGAAGCCGGTTGAAGTCGCGCTTGCTAACCACAGCCTGACCTGTTGGGTTTATGAACCGGATGCCGAGTTTTATCCCCTTCAAGTATTAATTACTTCAGGTGATTGGATTGAATATGCTAAGACGAAAACCGCACAATAAATGGGGTTGCTCATGCATATTAAAATAGATGATCTAAGCGGGGCGGAGATATATGAACTGTTGCAGGAACATCTTCAGAGTATGCGTCAACACTCGCCGCCTGAGAGTGTGCATGCGCTGGATATTGAGGCGCTGCGCCAACCTGATATTACGTTTTGGACAGTCTGGGAAAACGGCGAACTGCTTGGCTGTGGCGCACTCAAAGAACTCGATGCACAGCATGCCGAAATCAAATCTATGCGGACGGCTACGCGGCATCTGCGCAAGGGCGTGGCGCGCACGCTGCTTGCTCACATACTGGCAGAAGCCAGACGACGTGGCTACGACCGTTTAAGTTTAGAGACGGGTTCAATGGCCGCGTTCGAGCCGGCCCGCCAGCTATACGCCCGGTTTGGCTTTATCTATTGCGCGCCGTTTGCGGATTATGTCGAAGACCCTAATAGCGTCTTTATGACCAGAGAGCTTTGAGTTTTGGCGTTTGCCTATGCTTGGCTTGCGGCGCGGCACGGTGAGGCTCGTGCCTTACACGACGGAGTGGGCGCGGCTGTTTGCCTCGGAGCGGCGGCTGCTGGTCGCTGCGCTCGGCGGGCTGGCGTTAGCGGTGGAGCACGTCGGTTCGACGGCCGTGCCGGGACTGTGCGCGAAGCCGATTCTGGACATCGGCGTAGCGGTGCGTGACGAGGCAGATGCGGCGGCGTGCGTTGTGCCGCTCGCGGGGCTTGGTTATGAGTATCTCGGCGCGCGACGCGGTGCGGGCGGGCACTTCTTCGCCAAAGGCGCTGACGAAAGACGCACGCATTACATCCACGTAGTCGCGCAGGCTGAACCGGACTGGGCCGCCTATCTACGTTTCCGCGACCGCCTGCGCGCCGACGCGACCGCCAGAGACGAATACGCACGCCTCAAGCAAGACCTCGCCGCCGCGCACGCCGCCGACCGCGCGCGCTACACGCGCCAGAAAGCCGCCTTCATCCAGCGCATCCTCGCGGACACGACAGCCCACGAATGAGTTTCAAGACCGAGCGCCGCAGCCACTCCGGCCGGCGGTAGCCGCCCGTTCTCGCTCGCCCACGGCCAGCCGGCCGCAAGGCCTCTTTCTAACAACAAAACTGCCGTAATCTGCCCGGCTCACGCGCGCGGGCTGAGCGGTCAGTTGCCATACACAGATGTATTGTATCGTTTCGCGTCGCCGGCCTGGCCGGCCGCCTTAAAGCCAGTCTTTAAGCCACTTACGCCTGCGCGCCTGCGGCATGGTGGTTGCCCCATCAAGCCGTGTGTCACGAGCTAGTTTCCCATTACTCTCCCAAGCGTAAAACTGTTTCTGAGGAGGAGAATTACCGCTATGAGTAAACGTTTGCTGAGCTTTGCGGCCAGCGCAACATTGATCCTGACGCTTGCTGGCCTCGCCGTCGCGCAGGACACCAAAACGACAACTACCACCACCACCCAAACTACCAAGACGATTCAAAATGCCGACGGCACTTACACCATCATCCAGTACCCGGCCGATAAGGAAGTCACGGTCAATCTGACGCCGGGGACGACCATGAGCAGCGCGAAGGGCATGGCGCGCGTCATGCGGCACGGCGACGCGACGACCATCAACCTCGACCTGTCGGGCCTGCCCGCCGACGCTTCGACCGTCAACCTCTACGCCGTCGATCCGACCGGCGCGTTCACGCTGCTGGGGCCCGTGAATCTGGCCAACGGCACGGCGACGCAGTCGTTCACGACGCCGCTCGACAAGTTCATGCTCGTGCTCTCGCCGAACGGCAGTTTGAGTTCGATGGCGGCTAACGACATCATGTTCCGCAGCGCAGTGCCTGAAGGCTTCGCGGTTGTGCCTTACGCGCAGAGCGGCCCGCAGGGCGGCGCAGCCGTCGGCGAACGCGTCGCGGCGACGGCGGCTCCGGCCGCGGCTTCGCCCTACAGCGTGCCGATGCTCAATATCCCGAACTTCCGGCGCGGCACGGACACGCACTTGCGCGTTAACTTCGCCGAACTGAACGACGCCCGCGCCAACGTCTTCCTTGAGCCGCGCAAAGACGGCCCGACGACGATCAAGATGCGCTTCCACAGTCTGACGCGCGTGCCCTCCGACAAGCGGATCGTGCTCTGGGCCGTTTCGCCCGAAGGCACTTACACGCGCCTCGGCCAAGTGATCAATACGCGCAACCGCAACGAAGCGCAGATTCAGACCGAGACGGCGCTCAAGGACTTCGGTCTGCTCGTGACGCTCGAAGACAAGGACGAAGTGCCGAACCCGTCCGGCCCGACCTTCGCCACCGTCGTCATTGACAACAAATAGCGTTCGCGTCCGCGAACCTTAAATCAATGCCGCCTTCTCTAAAGAGAGGGCGGCAATTTTTTTTCAGCGCGCGCCGGGGCTGCAAACAGTCGTCTCTTTTCATCGCTTGGCGCGTCGTCCTTCTTTCTGTTGACCCGTGCCGCGCCGTCTGTGTATAGTTGATTTGCCGGTCGGCGCTGACCCCGAACCAGCGACACGGCGCGTTTGCTTAAAAGGCCCACCCGGCGCGACTATCCGTTCTTAAGGCCAACGTAAAAGCGGCCACAGTTCTTCCGTCAATCCGTTTCGTTCCTGACGACGCGCCAGCCCGCGCGCCGCCAACGCCCAACAACGTTAAGGGAGCACTCCTCGCTTTGTCCCTTTTGACACGGGCCCGCCAGAGCGTGCCCGCGCTTGAAAGTTATTGAGCTATGCTGACACGCAGACTCCCCCTCTGCTTCGCCCTCCTGTTGCTTGCCGTCGCCGTGCAGGCGCAGGAAGCGTCGCTGCCTGAACTCGTCCGTCGCGTCAAACCCGAAGTCGTCTCCATCATCACCTACGACGCGAAGGGCAACACGTTAATGACCGGCAGCGGCTTCTTCGTCCGACCGGGCCAGATCGTCACGAATCTGCACGTGATTGAGGGCGCGCGGCGCGTCGAAATCAAGACGCTCGACGGCAAGGGGCGCATCTACCCGTCTGCCGGCGCGCTCGCCGTAGATGAAGAGGGCGATCTTGCGCTCCTGAGCGTCGGGATGCCGGCCGAGCGCGCGCACGCGGGCGACTTGACGACCGACCTGCCCGACGAGGGCGAGCGGATTTTCGTCATCGGCAACCCGCTCAGGCTGGAAGGCTCGGTCGCGGATGGCATCGTCTCGGCCGTGCGCGAAGTGCCGAATCTGGGGCGCATCATACAGATCACCGCGCCCATCTCGCACGGCAATTCGGGCAGCCCTGTCTTCAACATGAGGGGGCAAGTCATCGGCGTCGTCACGATCAAGGTCGTGAACGGGCAGAACATCAACCTCGCGCTCGGTGCGGCGCGCGTCGCAGACCTCCGGCCCGGCCGTTTGCAGACCTTCGACGAGCTTGTTGCGCGCTACGGCCGGCCCGCGACCGACGCGGAATCTTCCGCCGAGTGGTGGTACAAGAACGGCTTGAGTTCGCTGTGGCTCGGCAACTACGACGGCGCGTTGGATTCGTTTGAGAACGCGGTCAACAAGAACCCGCGGCGCGTCGAAGCGTGGATACAGGTCGGCTATTGCAAGGTCAAGCAGGGCAAGAACACAGAAGCGATCCGCGCTTACAAGCGGGCGCTCAGCCTGCGCCCCAACTCGGTCGAAACCTACAACAAACTCGGCGACGCCTACTACTACGCTGCCAACTTCGACGAAGCCATCGTTGCCTACAAACAGGCCGCGCGCCTGCGCCCCGACCAACCCGAAGCCTACTACAATCTCGGCATGACTTATTTAGAACTCGGCGACCGCGACGCCGCCAACGCACAGGCCCGCGTCCTTGAGTCGCTCGACGCGGAGTTGTACAAGAAGCTGCTGAACGAACTGCACAGATAAGCGCGCCGCCAAGTTGAAACTAAACAGCGCACGGGGTTCTGACTGGATCAGAACCCCGTGCGCTGTTTAAGCTGCTTAATGCGCGTGTTGGTTTCAGTCGCCCGTGTTGTTCGTGAAGATGTTGCGGTCGATTGATTTGGGATCGCCGATGACGACGAAGCGGAGGTTACGCATGTACTTCTGCGCGACGCGTTGCACGTCTTTGGCGTTGACGGTGCGGATGCGTTCGAGGAAGTCGAGCGAGTTGCGCCAGCCGCCGCCGATCAGTTCGTAGCGCGCCAGTTCCGACGCCTGCGCGAGGTTGGTCTCCTGATTCATGTAGTAGCGCGTCAGGTAGCCGGAGATTTCCAGCGCGATCTCCTGCGGGTCGGTCGGCTCGTTTTGCAGCCGCGCGATCTCGTTAAGCATGACGCCGACCGCCTGATTCGCATCAACAGCCGTCACGTAGATGCCGCCGACGTTTGCGCCCTGCTCACGCAGAAAGGCGTCAGGCGCGTAAGAGAGGTTGCGCCTGAAACGCACCTCGACGAGCACGCGGTCGTTGAGAATCGCGGAGGCGACCCGCATCGGGTAGATGTCTTCGGAGGTCAAGGGCGGCGCGGCAAAAACGCCCTGAATGTAGTTGGTCGGCAAGCCCTTTTGCGTCACGTCCACCGAGCCGGTGGCAAACGTAAGCTGCGGCAGCGGCTCAAGCTTGTAAGTGCCGACGGGCAGCTTGCCGAAGGTGGCGGCGATGCGCTGGCGCAACACGGTGGCGTCCAGATCGCCGACGATGACGAGCAGCAGGCGCGACGTTTCCATCTGGCGCTTGTGAAAGCCGCGCACGTCTTCGAGCGTCAGGCGCGAAATGGTCTCGGCCGAGCCTTCCGGGTCGTTGCTGTAAGGATGACCGGCGTAGGCGACGCGCGATTGCAGCACTTGAAGGTAAGCGTCGGGCACGTCCGCCTCGTTGCTGCGCGCGACGATGAGCCGCTGCTGCACGCGCTTGAAATCTTCGGGCGCAAAGGTCGGGTGGAGCGCGAGGTCGGCGAACATCTCCCAAGAGCGGTCGAAGTTCGGGCGCGTACAGATCATGCCGAGCACGGAGTAGTCGTAACTGACATCGTCGCTGATCTGCGTGCCCATGCGCGCCTGTTCGCGGCGCAGCAGTTCGCGCGGGAACGCCTGACTCGCTTCGGTCGCCGCGTCCCACATCAACGCCTCGATGCCTGCGTTCTGCGCCGTCACGTTGCGCGCGCCGCCGCGCAGGAACAAGCCCGTCGCCACCGTCAGACTGCCCGCGCGCCGCTTCACCAGCACCTTCAGCCCGTTCACCTCAAACTCGGTGACGAGCGCGGCGGCCGTGTCCGCGACCGCTTTGACCTTCGCCGTGTCGGGCAGCGCCGGTTGTGTCAGCTTCGACTGCGGCGTGGCGGTCTCGCCTTGCCCCTTCGTCGCCTCCTGCGCGTACACAGCTACCTGCGACGTACACGCCATGCCTGCGCTCAACACCAGCGCCAGACTGAGCACCCAACTGCCGATCAACTTCCGCATCTGGTTCACTATCCTTTATCTGCTATTGATTGCTTCGGCCACCGGCGGCGCGGTCAACGTCTGCGCCCGCCGCTCACTAACTCTCGCGCTGGCCGCTCACTGGCCGATCAAATCCTGCTCCGTCAGTTTCGCCTGCGCCTGCGATTCCTCGGAGAGCATGGCTAGGCCAACGTGCGGCTTGCCCTGTATGTAGGTCGTCACGTAGCGGTTGATGTCTGCGCGCCCCGTGCGGCGCAGGTTGCCGAGATAGCCGCGAAAGTAGTCAAGACCAGTCGAAGCCCACCAGAAGCCGATGGTGTGCGTGTAGTCGGTCAGCTTCTCGCGCGAGAAGAGATCGTCGGCTTCGACCAGACCCTTCGAGTTCTCCAACTCCTGATCGGTGAAATAGCCGGGGTCGTTGAAGTGCGCGATCTCTTTGTAGATGGCGGCGAGCGCCGCCTTTGCTTTGTCGGGCGTGGTCTGCGCGACGAGTTGGATGGGGCCCGTATTGCGCTGCGTGTAGTAGAGCAGATCGACGCCGGTGACGAGACCGGAATCGACGAGCGCGCGCTGGAAGTGCGAGTCGGGCTGGCGCAGGATAAAGGAGAACACGTCCGCTGCGTAGGTCGCCGGATTGTCCTTGCCGATGGAGGGGCCGTGCCAGCCGAGCATGATGATGACGTTGCCGACCGGCTGCTTCATCACCACGCCCTGACTCTTCGGCAGCGCCGGGTGCTCGACCAAGGGGAATTTCTTGAACGGGTCTTCGGTGCGCGCCCAATCGCCGAAGAGTTCCTCCGCAACCTTGTAAACCTCTTCTGGCTGCGCGTCGCCCGTGACGATGAGCGCCGAGTTGTTCGGCACGTAATAGCGCGACTGTATGAGGCGCATCGTGTCGGTCGTCGCGGCTTTCACCGTCTCGCGGTTGCCGATGGGATTCTTGCGGCTGGGATACTTGTAAAAGAGCCGGTTGATCATCTCCTGATTGAGAAAGAAACCGGGGTTCGACTCCTGCCGGTCGATCTCGCCTAAGACGGCTTGTCGCTCCTGCTCGAACTGCCCCGCTTCAAAGAGCGGACAGCGCGCCGAGTCGCGCAAAGAGAGCATGGCGGCGCGCAGGTTCGGGCTGGTCGTGTGCGAGTAGTAGTTGACGATCTCTTCGCGCGTCGAAGCGTTTGAGAGGATGCCGAGTTGATCTATCTCGCGCAGGTACGATGCGTTCTTGATCAGGGCGCAGTTGGCCTTGAAGAACATATGCTCGTAGAGGTGCGACAGCCCGTTTAGCTCGGGCGGCTCGGTGAACGAACCGTTCTTGACGGCCAACTCAATCGTGATGAGTGGGATCGAGTGATCTTCCAGCACGATCACTTCCAACCCGTTCGCCAGAATCTTGTTGGCGAGTTGCGAGGCCGCTTGCGGGAGCGGCTTTGCTTGCGCGGCGGCCGGCGCGGCGGTCTGGGCCGGGGCGCTGACACGCTGCGTCTGGGCGAGCGTAGCGACGGGCCAGCCCAACGAGAGCAGGAGCGAAAGAGCGAGCGCCGGTGCGGCAAGACGGCGCAGCAAAGATGTGTGCTTCATAGATACTCGGCTCGAATGATGTCAGTTAGCAGAATCGTCCGCGCTTGAGCGGGCGGTCGCAGTAAAGCTGAAACCAGCCGACTACCGAGCGTTCAGATTCGCACCATTTAGAGGCAAGCATAACACGGCGCGTTGCTCGCCTCACAACACGTCAGGGGCAGGAAGGCAGGCAATTTCAGACGTGACGGAAAAAAAATAAACCACGCAGCCACGCGAAAGCCGAGCATGAAGCATGAGGGCGAAACAGTTCGCGGCCTTACTTCATCGCGCTTTCGTGTGGCTGCGTGTGGTTTAAGTTTTCGCTTGTCACGACTTCACGCGCGGCATGTCGGCGAGCGCGCGGGCGCGCATGGTGGCGCGGAAGGCCTTGGCGCGTTCGCCGCCTGCGTTTGCCGACCACTTGACGCGCACCGCGCGGGACTCGCGCCCGTCCGCGCCGACGCGCATGCTGTAGGTCTGGCGCGCGCGCGGAACGTAGAGCACGAGGCGGCGGCTGAAGGCATCGTTGCGCGCGTCCGTGCCGGTGCAGAGTATCTCCTCATAGCCGTCGCCGTCTGCATCCACCACTTCGGTCGTCCAGTTCGCGCCGCGAAAATCTTCCACGTCGAGCGGCGCGCGCCCCGTCACACGATAGCCGCCGTTTGCGCCGCGCGCTTCCAGCATGAAGAGGTGCGAAGTGCCGTCGCGGCGTTCGTCGTGCAGGGCGACGACGGCCGGGCCGTTCTCCGTCCGCACGATGCGCGCCTCGCTCACTTTGCCGTGCTGCACGACGGACGCCGCGAGTTGGCGCGCGCCCTGTTCGGTAAGCGGCGGCGGGCTGGCAAGAGCAATGGGGCGCGCTTTGCGTGCCGCATCGTCGTTGACTGAGACGGTGGTTGGCGACGCGTCGGCGGCCGTGTTGGCACTGAGCGCAGCGGCGTGCGCGCCATTAGTCACGGCGGACTCCGCGCTGTGCGCCCAGACGAGCCATGCGCCGCCGAGCGCGGCCAGCAGCGTGGCGGCGGCGATCATGCGCGACGCGAGCGAGGCGCGGCGGTTCACCGTTGCAAGCGTGCCAGCGAAGGGCGGCGCGACGACTTCCGGCGCGGGCGTGTAGAGACTGTGTGCGAGCAGACGGCGCGCGTCCTGTGCAGATTTGGGCCGGTCGCTCGGACTCTTGGCCAAGAGCGAATGCACGACGAGCGCGAGCCGGCGCGGCAGGTCGTGGCACTGCGCGACGAGCGGCGGCGGCGGAGTGGTCGCCTGTTTGATGAGCACGGCCGATTGCAGTTGATCCGTGAAGGGGGGGCGACCCGCCAGCATTTCATAGAGCAGCACGCCGACGCTGTAGAGGTCGCTCGCCAGTCCGACGGGCTGACCGAGACACTGTTCGGGCGACATGTAACGCGGCGTGCCGATGATGAGACCAGACTCGGTCGTCGCGTGGGTCTTGGTCACGTCGGCGGCGGCGGTCAGCACTTTGGCGATGCCGAAATCCAGCAGACAGACGCCGCGCCCGGTGAGCATGATGTTGGACGGCTTGAGGTCGCGGTGGACGATGCCGAGCGCGTGCGCTTCCGCCAACACGTCGCAGATGGCGCAGGCGATCTCGACGGCGCGCTGCGGCGCGAGTCGCTCCTGTTTCGTCAGCGCGTCGGCGAGCGTCTCGCCCTCGACGTACTCCATGACGATGAAGGGCCGGCCGTCGGGCAGGCGGCCTGCGTCGAAGATCATGGCCGCGCCCGTGTGCCTGAGACGCGCCATCGTGCGCGCCTCGCGCATGAAGCGGTCGCCGACTTCCGGGTCGGCGGCAAACTCCGGCTTCAGGACTTTGATGGCGACAGGGCGTTCGAGGCCGAGGTGTGTGGCGCGGTAAACCGTGCCCATGCCGCCCCGCCCGATCTCGCGTTCGACGCGGAAGCGGTTGGCAATCAGATGGGGGATGCTCATGTTGAAACCCTCTGTTGGGGAAGGGTCTCGGACAGCCCGGACGACGCGCATGGACGCGAGGGAGGTGGCAACGGACGACAAAACGCTCGCCGGGCGGCGAGAGGTCTTCAGTTAAATTGTTTCACGAGACAAGGGAGAAACAGACGTAAACTTTTACGGCTGCCGGGCTGGCACGGAGTGTAGCACCAAGCGCGCGAAAAGGTAAGAGCGAGCAGGGCGGTTCTTCAATGCCCGCCGAGCGCCAGCAGCCAGTGGGCGAACAGGACGAAGAAGAAGAGTGCGGCGTAGACGGTCGCACCAACTTGGGTGCGGCGGCGCAGGCGCGCGGCCCTATGCGGCGCTGAGAGCGCCACGCCGATGAGCGCGCAGCCGAGCGTCAACAGTCCGAACACAAGCACGGGCCCCGCCGGGTTCACTTGCAGCGCCGAACTTAATTGACCTTGCAGCGCGAGCAGCGTGCTGCGCGTCAAGCCGCAGAACGGGCACGGCACGCCGAACTGCTGGCGAAACCAGCAGCCCCAAGCGAGCGCGTGCCCGGCGAACTTGACCGAGTTGAGATCGGCGAAGACGACGAGGCGCGCGAGTGCAAGCGCCGCGACGAGCGTAGCGCCGAAGCCGCCGGGCACGACGCCGGGCCGGTTAAGCCATAGACCGAACCGGCCACCGCGCCTGCGTCGTGCGCCGTAGTTGTCGAGTAATGCGCTCACGCGTTCTTGATGACGAAGGTGCTGGCCGCTTTGTCGTGGATAGTCTGCTTCTTCTCGTCCCAGAGGGGAAAGAGCAGGTCAACGATCACGAGCACCGAGCCGACCATCGGCACAAGCCCCAGACCGCTCTGCACCACGAGACGCAGAATCAGCGTGCCGATGGACGGGATGTTGCCGCCCGCGTCCACGACCTTGAGGTGCTGCGTGTTCTGCCCGATGGACGCGCCGCGTTTGCTGACGAGGTACACCTTGTTGTAGATGCCGAAGCCGAAGACGGACAGGAAGGTGATGAACGTGCCGAAACAGATGATGCCGCCGGGCAGCGGGTTGTTATCACCGCCGACCGCACCCGCGCCGCCCGCCAGCACCATGAAAATGATGAGCAGCACGATGCCGATGCCGATGCTGATGCCGTAGTCGATCAATGCGCCAACGGCGCGGTCGCCCCACTGCGCGTAGTTCATGGCCGCGCCGTAGGTCGGCGCAGGCGTGGCGTAGCCGTAGGCGACGGGGGGCGGCGGCGGCGTCTGGAAAGTCGGATTGGGGGGCGGTGGCGGAGCGTAAGGGCTGCCCTGCGGTGCGCTGCTGCTGCCGATTGGGGGCGCGTTTAGGTCTTCGGTCGGCGTGCGCCAAGCGCCGGGCGCGGGCGCGAGCGCCGCGCCACACTGGACGCAGAATTTAGTGCCGTCAACATTGTTCGTGCCACAAGATGCGCAAATGGCCATGTGCTTCTCCTTCGAGGGGGTTGATTGCTGTCGTGCGATTTATTCAAGCGACGGCGGGCAGCCAGAAAGTCTGTCCGTCGGCGACGAGGCGGCGCAAGCCCAGAGCGGGCAACTCTTTCTCATGAACACCGAGAAAAGTAAAGTGCGGCAGGTCGCTCTGCACGGTTTGAAACCAGCCGTGCCGCGCTAATGTAGCGCGCGCCTGCGCGTTCGTAAACTCGGCCACGTCGAATGCGATCAAAGCCAGATGCTGCGACGCGCCGGGCGCAGCCACCGAGTAGAGAATAGATTTAGAAAAATCCTTGCTGCAAAACAGCCCGCGTGCTTCGAGCGCAAGCACGGCCGCGATCTGTTCAGCCGGTGCCAGCGCGCGCACGCGTGCCGCTTCCGCCGCCGGCAGGCATTCCGCCAGCAGCCAGTGGTCGAGCGCCGGTTCGACGCGTGAAGCCCACAGTCGCAGCGTGTCGGCGTAGGTGCGACGGGCCGCCTCTGCACCGCCGCGCGGCGTCAGATTAAAGCCCGCCGCCTGCGCTTGCGCGCGGGCGGCGACGAGGGCGGTGAGCGCCGCCGGTTGCAGTTCGATGATTGTGTCGCCAAACACCTCGGCGCGCAGTTCGGTCGCCGCTTGAAACGCTTCGACCTCGGCGGCGCTGCGAAACACGCAGGTGGGCGGCACGCGCACGCTCGCAGCCGCCAGAAACATCGCGCCGTACTCCGTCAGCAGTCGCCGCGCGACCGGATCGTGCAGGTCGCAGATCTCCGCGACCGTCATGCCGCGCGCAGCGAGCGCGCGCGTGAGCGCGGCGTAGAAGGGCGAGGCCATAAAAGCTTGTGCGCCTCCGGTATCTGCTGTTGTGCTCGCGTGGTTGCTGTCGCGCATGCGGCTCGTCGTGACCCTGCGCGGACGCCCGGAGGCGGTCGGCGTGCAGTCCGTTTTGCGTTATGCTAACAGGAGTTGGCAGTGAACGGAAGAAGGTTGCGGGGACACGCGAGGGCGTAATGGAGCAACTGGCACAATTTCGCGCGACGCTGGCGACCTACCGCAAGCACGGCTGGCAACTCCGGCGCGTGCTGATGCGCCCCGACACGCTCGCGGCGCTGCAACAGACGAACGGCGACGAGGCGTCGGCCACGCCGCGCTTTGAAGACGTGGGCGTGCAGCCTGCCGCCTTCGACGCCATGTGGCTTGCGCGCCCCTCGCACGCCGGGCGCGAAGCGTGGGAGTTGCGGCTCATAGCCGAGCCGCCTTATGCGCTCTTTGAGTTGTTTGAACCGGACGAGGCGGAAGAAGACCGCGCAGACGTGCGCCGCGAGATGGAAGCAAGGCTCAGAGAAATGGTGAGCGGTGAAGGCGAGCCGGCGCACGATGAATGAACGATGAAGGAGAACCGGCCTCTCCGCAGTCTATCGTTCGGCGCGCACGCTCGTCCCTTTTATCTCCGGCCCATCTTGACGGGAATCACCATGCGCTGACCGGCACGCATAACGGCGACGTTCACGGTCTGACCGGGCGCAGCGCGATGGATGCGCGCTTCAAATTCGGCTGTGGTGCGAATCGGCGTGCCGTTGAACTCGACGACGATGTCGCCCTCTTGCAGTCCGGCCAGATCGGCCGGGCGGTTGGTGATGACTTCGCCTAGCTCGACGCCGTGCAGGTTCGTGCCCGGCACAGGCACGCGCTCGAAATTGTCCACGCCAAGAAAGCCTTCGGGGCCGCCGCCCGGATTCATCAGCGAGCGACTGTCCGGGTTGAAATCGGCCGGTGAAGCGGTGGTGAGCGTCGTCACCTTCGGCTCGCCGTCGCGCAGGAAGGCAAGCTCGACCGCCTTGCCGATGGGCGTCGCGCGCAGCAGACGCGCCATGTCGGCTTCGTCCTTGGGATGTTTGCCGTCGAAGGCGGTGATGATGTCGCCGCCGACGAGACCGGCCCGCTCGGCCGGGCCGTTCGGGATCACCACATCCAGCATCACACCATCCTCGACGCCGACGAATCCGCGCGTGCCGAAGAACGAACGCGGCCCGAGCACGTTCGACGACGGCGTGTTAATCCCCAGTATGGTACGCACGTTCTGCCTGAACCTGTCGCGCAGGAAAGGCCGGCTGCGCAGCCATGTGCCGCCAAACGCCGAGGTGAGCAGGATGAACATCAGCGGCCACATGAGCCAGTTTGAGCGCCCGCCGCAAAACGAGCGCGCGCGGCGCGGCATGGCGCTGGGCGCAAGCGTGGTGGTCGGCGGCGCGGGCGCTTGCGCCATCGTCTGCGGCGTGGGTGTGACCGCGACGGGCAGCGTGCCGTCAAAGCGCATCGTCTCAACGTACTCGGCGATGCCTTCGCCAAGCCGGTAGCCGCACGTGCGACAGAAGCGCATGCCGCGCAGCAGCCCGGCATGACAGTTTGGGCAGGAGAGTGTCTCGACGGCGAACGGGCGGGCAGTTTTGTTCGCGTCTGCCTGTTGATTGGTCTCCATGAGCATGTACCTTAAGATTGGTCGGGCGTTTGCCTACGAGGGCACTGCATCCGAGTTACCGGCGCGTCACAAAACTATTACGCGTGCCGGGACGCGCCGGTTGCACATTGTTATGCCGCAGCATAAACTTTACACCTGAACGAGTAACGAAAGCACGCGCGCGGGCAACGGAAGCGACCAGAACGTGTCCTTAAAGAACAGTCCAAGCGCAAGGCTGAAAACGCCCGGGCGCGTCTGCGCCGCCAGAAGTTTGCAAGCGAAAGGTAAACCCGACCGTGGAAGTAGTCAAAGCACTCGCCGCCCTGAAGCCGCTCTACGGCAAGGACAACGTAGAGGTTGTGACCGAAGACGGGCAGCGCGTGCGCGGGCTTGTCAAGAGCATGCGCCAAACGCAGGCGCTCACCAAGCCCAGCGTCAAGATTCAACGCGCCGACGGCGAGATCATCAAGATCGCCTTCGACTCCATCGCCGAAATCATTGATCATAATCAATAACGGAGTCCGCAGCGTCCAGCGAGTCAAAAAGCAGTTGTCCTTTGACTCTCTGGACTCTCCCGACTTGTTTTAACTATAGTACACATCATGCGAGCGCGCGCTTTCGCCTCGCATGTGGTGCGATGGAGAAAAGCTCGAACATGACGATGGAAGAGTTGGGCGGGCGCGTGGCGAGCGTGTGGGCGGGCTTGCGGCCGGCGACGCGCAACCTCGTCGAGCGCGCACTGCAACAGCAGTCGCCACCCGCCGCACCCGTCGCGCGCACCACCGCCGCCTACGACGCGCGCGCCGAATGGGAGTTGAGCCGTCTGCTCGCCGCGCTGGATGAGCGCGTGCGCGAACAGAGCGCGATCTCTATGAGTCTCGAACAGACGCGGGAACTGGGGCGCGTCGCGGAGGCTTGCGCGCTCGTCCTGCATCACGAGGCGCGCTCGGCCGAAGTCTTCGCGCAACTCTTCGAGCGCGCCCTGCGCGCACATGATTATCGCCGCGTGGACACAATCGCCGACACGCTCGCGCCGCGTCTGCCGCCAAGCGAAATTTGCGAACTCGCGCGCCACGCCAACCCGGCCGTGCGCGCGCTCGCCAACGAGGCGCTGGCGCAAGCGCCGACCTCGACGCTCGTTGACCTGCTAGGCGATCCGGTGGACGCAGAAGTGGCGCGCGACGCGCTCGCCGCGCAAGCCGACGATTACGGCTCGGACGAAGCGCGCTGGCTGCTCAATGCGCTCGAACGCGCCGACGAACTCGAAGACGACGAATAAAAAAAGCCGCTCAAACCTGAGCGGCTTTTCACTTTCATCCGGCAAACTGTTCGCCTTCAACTCTGCGCTGCCGCGCCGATCTCGCGCAGGCGTGCGAGCGTCTGCTCGATCAGCCAGTTCGGCGTCGAAGCGCCGGCGGTCACACCGACGCGCGCCACGCCGCGCAAATCCGCCGCGTCAATCTCGTCGGGTGTCTCGATCAGAAAACTGCGCGCGCACTGTTCCTTGCAGACCGAAAGCAGCTTGATGCTGTTTGACGAATGCTTGCCGCCGATCACGTAGAACGCGTCCACATGCCCGGCGAGCGCGCGGGCCGCGTCCTGCCGGTCGCGTGTGGCCGAACAGATGGTGTTGACGATCTGCGGTTCGCTGTCGGCCTTGAGGCGCACGGCGTCGGCGGCTTCCAGAAACGTGCTCAACTTGATCGTTGTCTGCGAAACGACCAGCGGCGCGTGCAGCTTGGGCAGGCCCGCCACTTCGCTCGCGTCGCGGACGACGTGTGCATTGTTGGGTGCGTAGCCTTTGACGCCGATCATCTCCGGATGGTCTGGATTGCCGACCACGACCACGTCGCGCCCCTCGTGGGCGGCGCGCTCGGCAAGCTTCTGCACCTTCGTGACGAACGGGCACGTCGCATCAATGACACGCTCGGCGCGCGCTTCCAACTCGCGCTGCACTTCAGGCGTCACGCCATGCGCGCGGATGACGGCGGTGATGCCTGTCTCCACCTCTGCGGGCGCGTTGATGGTCGCCACGCCTTCGGCTTCGAGTCGCCCGATCTCCTGCGTGTTGTGGATGAGCGGCCCCAGCGTGCGCACCTTTGCGCCGTCTTGGAGTGCTTCTTCAACCATCTCGACGGCGCGCTCGACGCCGAAGCAGAAGCCGTATTCCTCAGCTAAGAGAACCTGCATAAGTTTTACGCGAACTGTTTAGACCGTGCCCGGCGGTTGATCCGTTACGTGCGGCGTGGGCGTGCGTCGCCGGGCCCACTCTGCGCGCAAGCGGTCGCCGCCTGCCACGGCCTGCTCGATCCAGTCAATGTTCTTGTCGGCGAACCAGCCGACCGCGCCCCAGAAGTTCTTCTGCAACTCGCCGAGCCGGTGTGCCGCATCCTGCGGCAGGATCGCGTAGGACGCTTCGCAGAATTGGCGCAGCGCGTCGCAAATGGAAGCGCAGGAACGATTCGGTGTCTGGTTTGTGTTATCCATGCTCGTCACACTCCTCACACCCTCATACGGTCGCATCGCGCCGCACGTTCCCGCAGAAATAGTAGCACAGCGCCCGACGTAAGGCGCAGCGCACTCATCGGGGCGCGTAGGGGCATAGCCGGGCGTGTGTTATAGTCGAATCGTTCGCGCGCCTTTGTTCTTTAGACAATCTACTCTCGACATCGGGATTTGCGCTTCGTCCTTCTCCTTGTGCCGTCTGTTGTTTTGCACATGCACACGTGCTTCAAGGAGCCGATGTCAACACCCACACCAGCAAATAATTCAAACGCCAACGGACGACCAAGCAGATGCCCTGTGCCCGGCATAGGTGTCCTTGGCTATTAGCGTCAGGCAGTCGCCACGCGCCGCGCAAGCGCGCAATTAGCTTTGGCAGAATAGGAAAAGATGAATCAGCCGCAAAGAACGCAAGCGCCGCAAACGTGTGCATGGTGCGCGGGCACGGGGAAGCGGGCCGTTTCGATGGGCTACGTCATCTCGTGTCTGGTCTGCGGCGGCAAGGGCAACGTGCTGATCGCGCAACCCGCCGGCCAGTGCCTGCAATGCGGCGGCTCCGGCCGGCGCAACGTGACCAGCCCATGCCTGACCTGCGCCGGCACGGGCTGGGGGCGCGTCTTCAGTCAGAACTGAGGCGGGCCGGGCAGAGGGCCCGTCTTTTAACTTTGGTCGCCCAAGTCGGCGCAATTAACAGTGCTCTCAGGAGTCTTAAGCAACCTTATGGCTGTAACAAACAAAGTCGCGCGCGCCGAGCGCAGCGATCTCGCATCAGGGGAACAATGGCCGGGCATCGTCTCCCGCTTTCAACTTATCATCCTCGCGGCCCAACGGAATAAACAACTGCTGCGCGGCGCGCGCCCGCGCATCGAGGCCGACACGCTCAGGCGACGCAATACCAGCATCGCGCTGGAAGAGGTCAGGCAGGGGCTTGTGCCCTTCACGAACGATAGCAAAGAGCGCGGCCCTGCCCTCGCCGAGACCGAGGCGCAGCCGGATACGTTGTTATGAGCAGGCGCAACGCCGCTCCGTTCCCCTGATTGCAAGTCCGAGGTTAACTATCAAGACGGTGAGGCTGAAAGAGTTGCGGGTCTATATCAACCCGGCGGGCGCAGACGCGCTGGCGAAGCACGGCGTGTTCTACAGTCGGCGCGCGGACGGCCCCTACTATCGCTGGCTCTTTGAGGAAGGACAGGCGCAATGGTGTTGCTCCCGCGTCCACCTGCCGAACCTGACGCTCAAGACGCTCCGCATCGCACACTGGCAGACCGTGCCGGACGCGTTACGGGAGACGCTGATTGAATACTATGCGGAATAGGCGCGGCCCGAGCCGCCGCACCCCGCGCTTGCGTTTAAGGGATAATGCGCCGGCAAATTCGCGTCGCCGCCAGCAGGCCCGTGCGTTAGCCGGTACAATAAACGGACTGAAGCCTGTGCAACCGCTCCCTCCGGTTTGTACGCTAGAGCACATAACTGTTATATTCACCCAGGACGATCATCTTTCGACATCTGGATCGAGTTCTCACGATCTCCCTCCTTTTGCCGTCAGTTATTTGTTTCCGGCAACCCCCTCAAGTTCATTAAAATTTCAACCTGCAAAACATAGCAGAGAACTATTATGAAAATTCTACTCTACAACCCTGACAACGGCGTGACGCGCAATTTCATGCCGCATCTTTGGATGTTCCTCCTGCAAGCCCTCACGCCGCCCGGCCACGAGGTCATACTGGTGGACGGCAACGCGCGCGCGATGAACGATGAGGAACTCGTCCGCTTTGTGCGTGCAGAGGGCATCGGGCTTGTCGGCATCGGCGCGATGACGCGGATGGTGGCGAAGGCTTATCGCGTCGCCGACGCGGTGCGTGCGGCAGGCGTGCCGGTCGTCATGGGCGGGCCGCACGTGACGGAAGTGCCGGACGAAGCGCTTGGCCGGAGCGGCGGGCCGCGCCATGCCGATGCCGTCGCGCTCGGCGAAGCCGACGAGACTTGGCCACGGATCGTGGAAGACGCGGCGCGCGGCGAACTCAAAGAGGTCTATCAGCCGATTGACGAGACGGGCAAAGAGCGTAAGCCGAGTCTTGGCAATTATCCGGCGATCCCCTGGGAGTCGTTAAATCTCGATCAGTTCAACATCGCGCCGCGCGTCCTGCGCCCGCTGCTCAAGCGCGTGGGGCCGGGTTGGAGCACAATTCGCATCGTGCCGATTGAATCGGGGCGGGGCTGCCCTTATGGCTGCGAGTTCTGCACCGTCACGGGCTTTTTCGGTGATTCCATCCGCTTCCGCAGCAATCAGAGCATCGTGGACGAACTGCTCAGGTTGAAAGCGCGCGCCAAACGTGAAGGCGGCCGCACCTCCGTCTTCTTCGTGGACGACAATTTCGCCATCAACATCAAGCGCACCAAGTCGCTCCTGCGCGACATCATCGCGGCCGACGCGCAACTGCCTTGGACGGCGCAGATCAGCGCGAATCTGTTGCGCGATGAAGAACTGGTCGATCTGATTGCGGCGGCGGGTGGCATGGTCATCTTCATCGGCATGGAGTCAATCGATCCGGTCAACCTCGCCGACGTGAACAAGGGCTTCAACAAGCCGAACGAATACGCGGCGGTGCTCAACCGGCTTGCCGAGCGCGACATCTACGCGATCACGTCCTTCATCTTCGGCATGGATAACGACACGCCCGGCGTCGCCGACCGCACGCTCGAACAGATTCGCACTTGGCCGCCGGGCCTCCCCGTCTTCGGCCAACTCACGCCCTTTCCCGCCACGCCGCTCTACGACCGCTTACAGAAAGCCGGGCGCTTGACGCGCCCGACGCACTGGCTCGATTTTGCGCCGTACAAGATGGCCCACACGCCGCTCAAGATGACAATCGCCGAGGCGCAGGCCGAACTAGAACACGCGTGGGTCTCTTCCTATAGCCCGGAGCGGATCGCCGAAGCCCTCGACTCGATCAGTCACAAGTCGGTCGGCTGGCGCATCTACCACTTCGTCCTGCGGCTCTCGTTTCGCGGCATCTACTTCCCGCAGATGGGCTGGCGTTCATGGCTGAAGGTGGTGGCGCAGAACCGGCGCACGATCTATCGGCTGACGACGGAGGCGGTGAGTACCTACCGTGCCGCGCGCAAGCGCAAGGCCGTGAGCGGCGCGCCAGCGCGGCCCGCGCACAGTACGAACGAGGCCACGCAAGATCGCTAAGAAGTGATGTGCATCACGTCTTCCCGCTCGTGAGTGACCACTGAGAAGGCCACAAATGCGCCCATGCCGCACGCGACTAAAGCGGCGAGGATCGCCAGCCCCAAATTCAGGCCGCCCCCCTGCGGATCGAGTTTCCCCGCCATATCTCTGAATTGCACGAACAGGTAAAATTGCCAGACGGCCACTAAGGCGCTCGCCCCCGCGATGAGCGCGCAGACCACGCGTAGCGAGTTGTTTAATTTGATCATAACCGGCCCCCGAAGCGCGCACAGCGCGCGACTGCTGTAACACGGGCCGCAATAGCCCTGTCATGCGCGTGCGCTGATCGCTATCAAAGCTGTGGACTTCAGTGGGTCTGGGGAATTCCAGAGAGACTGAGAAGGGAGCGAGCTAAACTCGGTTCGCTATCATCTTACCCGTAAGCAAGGTAGAAGTCCACGCGCTGCCTTGGGGAAAGTTGCGTGCGAGTTGCCGTGCGTCATCTGTTAGTCGCCGGCTTGGGCCCGGTCTTAAGGCTCGTCCGCAGATAGATTGAACACTACAAGGGAGAATTTTTTGCTCAAAGAACGCACTTCATATTTGGCCTTCGCAGGCCGGGCGGGTAGTCTGCCCCGGCTCAACTGGACGCATAGCGCGCTCGTCGTCGGGCTGCACGCCTGCGGGCTGCTTGGCCTCTGGTTCTGGCCGCGGCGCATAGACCTCGTCCTGTTTTTTACCTTCTACCTGCTCACGACCTTCGCGATCAGCATCGGCTATCACCGGTTATTCACGCATCATGGCTTTCGTTGTCAGCGCTGGCTGCGGCGGGCGCTGGCTTGGACGGGCGCGGCGGCGCTACAGGGCGGCCCGGCGCGTTGGGTGGCGATTCATCGTCGCCATCACCGCATGGCCGATCAGCAGGGCGACCCGCACACGCCGTTGCGCGGCTTTCTGCACGCGCACATGGGCTGGATCATGTGCCGCGACGAGCAAGAGGGATGCGATTATCGTCAGTTAGTGCCGGACGTGTCGGGCGGCGACGGCTGGATGCGCGTGCTTGATCGCGGCGCGCTGTTCATGTTGCCGGGGTTGCTGGCGGCGCTCGTCTGTTACGCCATTGCGGGCTGGCGCGGCGTGCTCTGGGGCGCGGTGCTGCGCACGCTGAGCCTGTGGCATCTGACGTGGTGCATCAACAGCGTCTGCCACGTCTGGGGTCGCCGCCCGAACCAGACGCGCGACGAAAGCCGCAACGTCTGGTGGCTTGGGCTGCTGACGATGGGCGAAGGCTGGCACAACAACCACCATGCGCGCCCGGCCGCCGCCATGCACGGCTGGCGCTGGTACGAAGTTGATTTCTCAGGTTACGCGATCCGACTGCTCGCGCGGCTCGGCCTCGTCTGGGCCGTCATCCGTGCGCCGCAGAGTTAGCGGCGCGCAGGTTTCATAGCCTGCGAACGTTATGCGCCGAGCGCATCTTTCACCGTCGGCCACATCATCTTGGCCCAATACTCGTAACCCTCGTCGCTTGGGTGGAAGCCGTCGGCCGAGAAGAACTCAGGATGCGCAGGGATGATCTCGCGGCTGAGCTTATAGGCATCAACCAGTTTGACGCCGCGCCGCGCCGCGATCTCGTCAATGCGTGCGTTAAAGAGTCCGATGCGGCGCGCGACCTCTGCGCGGGCATATTCGGGCACGGCGGGCGCGGGCGCGATGTCGGGGATGTTGGTGGCGACGATGGGCACGCCGGTCGCGCGTTGCAGGCGCGTGATGATCTCCTCGTAGTTCTGCGCGAAGCGTTCGACGGGGACGTTGTTGGTCAGGTCGTTGATGCCGATGCCGACGGTGATGATGGTCGGCTGCGCGGCGACGACGCGAGGCAACTGGCCGCGCAGCACATCGTCCGTGCGCGCCCCGCTCACGCACAGGTTTACCACGCGCGCGCCGGGCCGGACGCGCTCGATGCGTGTCAGCAGCCGCGCCACGTAGCCGCCGCCTTGGCGCGCGCCCATGCCTACGCCGGTCGAATCACCGAGCGCCACATAGACGACCGGCGCGCTAATCCTCTCAGCCGCTTGCTGCGGCTCGTTCACCCCAACAGCCCCCATGTTCGTCTCCCCTCCATGCAAATGCTCCGTCAAGCGCGCGCACGCGCCGCTGCCGAGCGCCAGCAGACCGATTAACGCCGCGCGCATCAATGTGCGGCGCGCGGTCTTGACACAATCACCCTTGTGCATCGTTCCTGCCCCCTTGCTCGTGCCTCTTGTTCGTTCCCTTGCGCTGTTCAGAATAGTTCGTCTGAGCGCACCGGCTCGCGCAGGATGAGTTCCGCCGCGCGGCGTGCGACTTCGGCCGCCTGCGGGTGCGTCGTGCCCAGCCCGGCGATCTGCAAGAGCGATTCGCCGGTGCGCGAGAGCAGGCGGAAGAGGTCGCCCTCTTCGGCGCGCGTCTCGTGGACGAGCGTGCTCCACGTCGCCCCTTGCGTCCAACGCGCGGCGGTCGCGGCGGCCGAGAAGTTCAACCCCTCGACCGGCTCGATCTCGTGTCGCCATTCGACGCTCGCCACGTCGTAAGCCGTCTGCTCAAACTTCGCAAGCGCGACGACGATCTGATCGTCTAAGGCCAACTGACCATAATCGCGGTCAGGATCGGCGGCGAGCGCGGCGACGAGCGCGGCGGCGCGTGGCGGATCAAGTTGCGCGAAGAGGCCGCGCGTGATGGCTTCGCCGACGAGGAGCGGGCGGTCTAACCGCAGGTCGGCGAGCCAGCGCCCGCGTTCGGTGACGCGCTCTGCTGTGTAATCGAGATAGCCGAAATGATCGAGCACGCGCGCGCGCCGCTCGAACGGTTGCCAGACCTCCGCGAGCAACGCTTCGATGCGGCGCTCCATGCGGCGGAAGTTCGCGGCGTCAGGCATCGTCGTCCACAAGGTCTGCTCGCAGAGCGCGCGCGCCGCTTCGTCCGTCTCGATGGAGAGGTCTGTGCTGAGCAGCCTGTCCACTAGGCTGTCAATCAACGCGGCGGCTTCGTCCACGTCGGCGCGTGCTTCGCGCAGGCGCGGCTCGCGCAGCGCGACGGCGCGGCCCGCCCGCACGTCGGCAAACGCCGCGTCGCGCGCGTTCTCCGTGAGCGGGTAAATCTCTTCATAGACGCGCCCCACGCGTTCGAGCGCGAGCGTGGCGCGGCGGCCGTCCTCGCGCACGCCGCCCAGACTGCCCTCGCGCCGTTCCATGACGAAGACCAGACGCTTGCCGCTGCGCCCGATGCCGACGACGCGCCCGGGCACAACCGCCTTGTCGAGCCAGCCGAGATAGACTTCGGCGCGCGTCTGCGGCGCGTCGCCGTAGAGCCGTTCGCGCGCGCTCATCAGGCGCTCGAAGCCGAGCGCGACGGCGAGCGGCCACTGGCAGCCGGTCGTCCGCAACGTCTGTTCAATCCGTAGCCCGCACTCGTCGCGCTCGCGCTCAAGGCGCGTGACGCGCTCGACCGTCTCACGATAGGCAAAGCTGCGCGCGGCGATCTCGCGCACGTGCGCGAAGCCGCCGTAAGCGTCGAGCAGATTCAGGAGCGTCGTGTAGGTTGCGCGAAACTGGCTCTCAAGCGGATCGGGCGGCGCTTGCAGGAGCGCGGCGAGCGTGCGCGGGTCTTGATGCAAGCCGGGCGCGGCGACGACGAAGCCGACGTTGTCGCGGCTGCGGCGACCTGCGCGCCCCGTCATCTGTTGCAACTCGGAGGCCGACAAAGGCCGCCAGCCGTGCCCCGTGCGCGCGTCCATGTTGCTTAAGACGACCGTGCGCGCGGGGAAGTCCACGCCCGCCGCGACGGTCGCCGTCGCAAAGATGGCGTCGAGCAGACCGGCGCTCATCAACTTTTCAATAGCGAGCTTCCAGGCGGGCAAGTGACCGGCGTGGTGCGCCGCGACGCCGCCGCGCACGACCGTCTGCCAGTGCCTGTGCTTGCGCACCTCGGCGTGCGTCTCTGCGAACTCGCTGAGAAACGCGAGTCGTGCGGCGCGGCGTTCGTTGTCACGCGCCGGGCGGGGCAAACCGTGCGCGGCTTCCACGGCCGCTTCGTCGCAGCGCCGCCGCGTGGGCAGAAAGACGATGGCGGGCAGCAGATCGTAAGCACCGAGCGCGGCGAGCAGGCTGGCGGGCGGCATCTCCGGCATGTGCATCTTCGTCAGCCCGCGCGGCTCACGCCGCGCGCCGCTCCAACGCGCACCTTGTCGTTGCGCGTGCGCTTGTTCGAGAAACTGCGCGAGTTCAGGATTGAAACGGCCGTGCTCATCAAAGAGCGCGGCGAGTTGGCCGTCCGGGTAGAGAAAGGCCGCGCGCAAGGGGACGGGGCGCGCGCCCGGTCGCCCGACGACGCCGCAACGCACGCCGCGCACCTCCGCGATCCACGCGGCGAACTCGGCCGCATTGCCGACCGTCGCGGACAAGAGCAGCAGACGCACGCGCGGCGGCGTCAAGATGATCGCCTCTTCCCAGACGTGCCCGCGCTCCTCGTCAGCCAGATAGTGCGCCTCGTCCATCACGACGAGGTCGGCGCGCAGTTCGCGCCCCTCGCGCAGCGCGTCGAAGAGTTGATTGCGATAGACCTCGGTTGTGCCGACGACGAGCGCCGCGTCCGCGTTCTCCTTGCGGTCGCCCGTGAGTATGCCGACCGACGTGCGGCCAAAGGCTTCGGCAAACTCCTGATACTTCGAGTTGGTCAACGCCTTCAAAGGGCTGGTGTACCAGACGCGCCGACCGGCGGCGAGCAGCCGCCTGATCTCTTCGCGCGCGATCCAGGTCTTCCCGCTGCCGGTCGGCGCGGTCACAAGCACGTCCTCGTGTTCCACGGCCGCGAGTGCTTCGAGTTGGAACGGATCAGGCTTGAACGGCGCGGGCGGCGGCGTGCCGATGCCTTCGAGCAGACGACGCACGGGGCGTGCGCGCAGCGCGCGCGCGGCCGTGGCGCTGACCGAGCCGGTTTCGGCGTGCGCCGGTTTCGCGCCCGCCTCACGCCCGCGCCCGCCATCATTTCGGCGTGCTCCGTCATGTCCCTGCTCGGCGTGCCGTCTGCGCCGCGCGGGGCTGCGCTGGCGTCCCGTTCCGCGAAAGCGTGCCATGATGCGGGATTCTAACGCAGGGGCATTGTGAAACGGTCACGGCCGGTGGTAAGTTTGTGCCTCCCCCGTCGCAACGTTCGGCTAGGCTGGCACGTCTAATACAGGTGCGGTGTGCGCCCGTAAGTTTTCGTGCCGCCCGCTTCAGCGCCCAAGTTTGCACGTTATGGCAGAACTGTTCGCCGACCTAGACCTAGACCGCCGCGCGCCGCGCGGGGCACGCATGCTGCGCACTATCACCGGCTCGCTCGTGGTGCATACGATCTTCGTCCTGTGCCTCGTCTACGTGCCGGCCGTGCGCGACACGTTCCAACTCGCCAGCACGCTCTCCGGCATCAGATTCGTGGATGAGGCTTACGACCGGACGGAAGTAGGCGAGCGCGCGGTGATGATTAAGGCCGACGACAAACTCTACTATCCGGCGGGCTACTTCGAGCAGACCAACGCCGCTGCGCCCTTAGCGCCGCCACCGGCCGAGCCGCAGTTCGTCGCCGCCGTCCGACCACCAAAGCCGACGCCGACGCCGACGCCCGTGCCGACGCCCGCGCCGTCCGCATCGCCGTCGCCATCGCCTGCGTCGTCGCCGGAGGTCGCGCAGAACGGGGCGGCCAAGCCGGGCGCGTCGCCGGCTGCGTCGCCAAACGCGTCGCCCTCGCCAGTCGAGCCGCAGACGGCGGAAGAGGCCGAGCGTGCCTTGCAGGCCAACAGTCAGCCGAAGTTTCCGCCGATCAACGCGCGCCCCTTCACCGATCTGCTGCAAAAAGGGCAGCAGATGAAAGCGGCGGGCGAGATCGATCTCAACGGCACGTTGGAGTTGACGGTCGAAGCCGACCGCCACGCCGATGGCACGCTAGGGAACATCGAGATCACCGGCGGCTCGGTCAGCAACGCCAAGCTGAAAGAACTGGCCAAAGCGTTCATCGCGGCCTTGAGCGAGAGCAAGGCGCTCGCCGCGCTCGTCGATACAGAGCACCTGCGGATGCAGCTCAAGCTGGACGACAAAGAGGTGGACGTGCGGATCGTGACCGAGATGGAATCGGCCGATCTGGCCGCCAAGCGCGCGAACGGCTATCGCGGCGCGATCATGCTCGGCGCGTTCGCCAAGAAGGGCAAGGACGAAGAAGCCATCTTCAAGAATCTGCGCGTCACAGTCAACGATAAACAGGTCGGGCTGACGCTTAACATGCCGCGCCAAGCGGCGGGCGATCTTTTGTCCAAGCTGACAAAAAAAACTGAACCCGGCCCGACCAGCTAGCGCGCTTCTGGCTGGTCGGGCCCGCTCTGTTAAAATCTGACCGATGTCCGAGCAGACTTCAGGACAAATCGCACGTCTGACGCAGCCGACCGCACGGCAGCAGGTCTTGCTGCACGCCGTCGTCGGCTCGCTCGTGCTGTGCGCCGTGCTCGTGCCGCCGGTCTTACAACCCGGCGTGCTCGCGGCACAGGAGCAGAGCGCCGTGCGCCCTACCGCCGCCGGCCGGCGAGTCCAGCGCATCACCCCGCAGCCTGCGTGCGGCGATCAGCATTTGCGCGCTTTTCTGCGCGCCTCGACCAAGCAGCAGGCGCGCCTTGCGGTCTTGAATAACATGACCGCTTCGGCCAACGGTAAGCGTCTGGCCCTGCGGCTTGAAATGTCGCGCGAGCGGGCCGGCAACCTGCAACGACAACACCTTTCGATCCCTTAACAACACGCCCGGACGAGCGTCCCGCACGCGCTCAGCGGTTCGCTTGCTCCACCATCCGTCGCTCACTTACAATCGCACGCTGCGCTCCTACGCGCAGACGCGCGCTATGGCGGCTATGAGTTTTCAGTCCGCCGCGCTTCGGTTTTGCAGGGAAGGTGTTTAGGTTATGGGCATAGATAAATTTCTGACTAAGGTTTTCGGCAGCAGCAATCAGCGTTATCTGAAGGCGCTGCAACCGACCATCGAGCGCATCAACGAGCTTGAGGCGCAGGTCAAGCCGCTCTCGGACGATCAGATGCGAGCGCGCATCAACGAGTTTCGCGCGCAGATCGCGCAAGCCGTCGCCGCCGCCGGCGACAAGGAAGAACGCAGACGGCGCGAGCAGGACGTGCTTGAAGAGATACTGCCGGAAGTCTTCGCGCTCGTGCGTGAGGCGTCCGTGCGCGCCACCGGCATGCGCCATTTCGACGTGCAACTCATCGGCGGCATCGCGCTCCATCAGGGCAAGATTGCCGAGATGCGGACGGGCGAAGGCAAGACGCTCGTGGCGACGCTGCCCGCCTCGCTCAATGCTTTGACGGGGCGCGGCGTCCACGTCGTTACCGTCAACGACTATCTGGCGGCGCGCGACGCCGACTGGATGGGGCGCATCTACAAGTTTCTCGGTCTCACCGTCGGCGTCATCCAGAATGACATGGACGACTGGGCGCGCAAAGACGCCTACGCCGCCGACATCACCTATGGCACGAACAACGAGTTCGGCTTCGACTATCTGCGCGACAACATGAAGTTCGACCTCGCCACCTGCGTCCAGCACGGGCATTACTTCGCCATCGTGGACGAGGTTGATTCAATCCTGATTGACGAGGCGCGCACGCCGCTCATCATCTCCGGCCCGTCCGACGAAGCGACCGACAAGTATTTCAAAGCCGACGCGATCATCCCGATGCTCAAACGCGGGCAGGAGATCGAAGAGTCGCCCGGCCACAAGAAGGTCACGGGCGATTACGTCGTGGACGAGAAGCAGCACACGGCCGTGCTGACGGAAGAGGGCGTGGACAAGGCCGAGCGGCTCTTAGGCGTCGGCAATCTCTACGACCCGTCGAATATGGAGATGCTCCACTGCGTCGAACAGGCTTTGAAGGCGCACACGCTCTACCGACTCGATCATCAATACATCGTGCGCGACGGCGAAGTGATCATCGTGGACGAGTTCACGGGGCGCACGATGCCGGGTCGGCGCTGGTCGGATGGTCTGCATCAAGCGGTCGAAGCGAAAGAGGGCGTGAAGATAGAGCGCGAGAACCAGACGCTCGCCACCATCACGCTGCAAAACTATTTCCGGCTCTACCAGAAACTAGCCGGCATGACCGGCACGGCCGCGACCGAAGAGGCGGAGTTCGACTCGACCTACAAACTGCAAGTCGCCATCATCCCGACGCACCGGCCGATGGTGCGCGTGGACAACCCCGATATGATCTTCCGCACGCTGCCGGAAAAGTGGGACGCGGTGATTGACGAGATCAAAGAGTGTTACGAGAAGGGGCAACCCACGCTCGTCGGCACGGTGTCGGTTGAAAACTCGGAATTGATCGCGCGCAAACTGCAACGCGCGAACGTGCCGCACAACGTCCTCAATGCGAAGTATCACGAGCGCGAGGCCGAGATCGTCGCGCAGGCGGGGCGCAAGGGCACGGTCACGATTGCGACCAATATGGCGGGGCGTGGCACGGACATCCTCTTGGGTGGCAATCCTGAGTTCATGGCGCGCGAGTTTCTGAAGCAGGCCGAGATCGACCCGGACGAAGCGACGCCCGAACAGTTTGAAGAGGCTTTAGAGCGCGCCAAGCGTATCGTCGAAGCGGAGCATAAAGAGGTGGTCGCGGCCGGCGGCTTGCACATCATCGGCACGGAGCGGCACGAATCGCGCCGCATTGATAATCAGTTGCGCGGGCGTGCCGGTCGGCAGGGCGACCCCGGCTCGTCGCGTTTCTTTCTCTCGCTCGAAGACGATCTGATGCGTATCTTCGCGGGCGACAAGGTCAAGGCGTTGATGCAGCGGCTGGGGATGGAGCAGGGCGTCGCCATCGAGTCCAAGATGGTGTCGAAGCGCATCGAGGCGGCGCAGAAATCGGTCGAAGGGCGCAACTTCGAGACGCGCAAACACCTGCTGCAATACGACGACGTGATGAACCGGCAGCGCGAGACGATCTACGGGCTGCGCCGCCAGTTGATGGAAGAACCCGATCAGCGCGAGTTCCTGCTCGGCGACACGGGCGTGGCGCACGATCTGCTGGCCGACCTGACCGGACAATACCTGAACGCGCAAGCCGCGCCGGACGACTGGGACGTGGAGAACTACAAAATCCAGCTTCAGTCCGTCTTCGCTTTCGACGCGGACGCCGAAGGGCTGAACTTCGACAACGCGACGGCGGGCGAGCTACAGGAGACGATCTGGCAGAAGCTGAAAGAGAAGTACGCCGAGAAAGAGGCGCAGGTTGGCGCAGAAGCGATGCGGACTTACGAGCGCATCATCATGCTCAACATCATCGATGCGCAATGGAAAGATCACCTGCTCGCGCTCGACCACTTAAAGCAGGGCATAGGTCTCGTCGGCTACGGGCAGAAAGACCCACTCGTCGAATACAAAAAGGAGAGCTTCGATCTGTTCCAAGCGATGCTCGACCGCATTGACACGTTCACCATTCGCTCGCTCTTTAACCTGCAAGTCGTCGCCGAGCAAGCGCCCGAACAACTGCAACAGCGCCGCCGCAGCCGCCCGACCTCGATGACCTTTACGGGCCCCAATCAGGGCGCAGCCGCCGCCGGGGAAGAGGCGGCGCGCACCAAGACCGTCACGCGCGATCAGCCAAAGGTCGGGCGCAACGAGCCGTGCCCGTGCGGGTCGGGCAAGAAGTTCAAGAAGTGTTGCGGCGCATAAAGTCTGTCCGCCGCAACACGCATGGAGGGTCGTCTATGTTTAAGCCTCACGCGACCAATGCGGCGCAACGCACCGCCCTGCTGTTCCTGTTCGTGTGCCTGTCGCTCGCAGGCACACGGACAACTATCTACGCCCAACAATCACCGGCCGTCACTTTAGCCACCACTTCGACGGCCACTGCGCGCGGGCTTGAGCTATACAATCAAGGGAATTTCAAAGAAGCCATCAACGCGCTGAAGCAGGCCAGCCAGCAGCAGCGCACGGACGCAACCGCTTGGCATTTTCTCGGGCTTGCTTACCAGCAGACGGGCGATCTGAAGAACGCGCAGAAGGCGTTGGAGACGGCCCTTTACCTGCGTTTCGCGCAGTTCGCGCCCAACTCGTTCGGCGTGGACGGCAAGCAATTCGCTGACCTGAACAAAGATGAGCGCGCAGTTTTTCTCGCCGAACAGGTGCGCCGTTACCGCGCGGCTCTGCCGACGCTCGAAGCTTATCTTCAGTTGAACCCGCCGGACGCAGCCCTGTGGCGCGAACAAGCTGAGAGCCTGAAGTTTTATATCGAGCACACGGAAGCAACGGACAGCGAGCCGTATATCGCTACGCTGACGGACGGGTTAACGCGGGCGGCCATCACCTTCAAGCGGGAGCCGGAGTTCAGCGCAGAGGCCCGCCGGTACAATATCACCGGCGAAGTCACACTACGCATGGTGCTCGCAGCCGACGGCACGGTGCAGCACATCCTTGTGGTCAAGCCGCTGCCCTATGGCTTGATCGAACAGTGCATCGAGGCGGCCCGCGCCATGCGCTTCAACCCGGCCATAAAGGACGGCCGCCCCGTCGCGCAATACACGTCCGTCACATACCATTTCTACATCTACTGACGGCGTGCCCGTGTGCGCCGTGTTAAGAACGCGCAGGTCGCCGGCCCCCGCGCTGCTGCTTTCACCCTTTGAGTACGAACACCACGTCAACTAACCCGGTCGTGCAAGCCATCGTGGCGGGCACAGCGCCGACGGCTGCGCGCCTGATGGCCGCGCGCGGCATGTTGCCGCTCGCGCAGACCGAACTGCTGGAAGTGCTTGTCGCGCTCAGCGCCGATAGCGACGAAGGGATCGCGCAGGCGGCCGGCGAGACGCTCGCCGCGCAAGAGTCGCCCGTGCTCGTCGAGGCCGCCACGGCCGCCGATACGCCGCCCGCCGTGCTTGCGTATCTCGCGCGCCGCGAGCGGGCCGAGCGCGCCGTCCACGAAGCGGTGGCACTCAATCATCACACGCCCGACGACGCCATCGCCGCGCTCGCCGCCGCGACGCCTGACAGTTCGCTCCTCGAACTCATCACGATCAACCAGCAGCGCCTCATTCGCGCGCCCGCGATCATTGACGCAGTGCTCGCCAATCCGGCGCGCACACACGAAGCCGAGCGCCGCGTGCGCGAAGTCCGCCGCGAGTTCTTCGAGAAGGAGCGCGGCGCACAGCAGATCGCCGCCGAGATGCGTGCGCGCGGCGCAAGCGCGGCGGCCGAGTTCTTCGAGCAAGCCGAGTCGGTCGGCGGCGTCGGCGGGCTGACGGTCGAAGACGCCTGGCTCATCGCCGAGCACATCGAGGTCGCGGACGCAGACATTGACGACTCTTGGCTACCGCTCGAACGCTTGGAGGAAATTTTTGCCGAGAGCGATGAGCAGCGCATCGCCAACGCAGAGCGCGTGCTGGCGGAAGCGGCGGCCGAAGCCAGTGAGGTCGCACCCGAACGCATCTCGCTCATCCGGCGCATCATGCTGATGTCCGTCAAGGATCGCGTGAAGCTGGCGATGAAAGGCGACCGCGAGACGCGCGGCATTCTTATCCGCGACTCCAACAAGGTCGTCGCCACCGGCGTCATCAGCAATCCGCGCATCACCGATCAGGAAGTGGAGAACATCGCCTCGATGCGTACCGTCTCGGACGAAGTCCTGCGGATCATCGGGATGAACCGCGCCTGGACGCGCTCTTATCCCATCATCCATAACCTCGCGCGCAATCCGCGCACGCCCCTCGCCGTCGCCATCACCATCCTGACCCGCATCCAGACGCGCGACCTTCAACAACTCTCGCAGAATCGCAACGTCTCCGACGCCGTCCGCCGCCAGGCCCAACGCCTCCTGCACATGCGCGGCGGACGCTGAAAAGCAGAGACGAGTGACGAGCGACGAGTTAAGGAATTTCTGCCTGCTCGTCACTCGTCACTTGGCATTCGTCACTGGCCTTAAAATATCTGTGAGCCTTTGCGTAGCACCGACCAGGCGACATCGGTGAGGGTGTGGCTGGCCGCGCCCCACCACAGACCGGCCAGCGCGGCGAGCAGGACGTGCAACGTGCGTCCCTGCATCAGCGCGCCCGCTTCAATCGCGCGCCATGCGCGGAGCACCGCGCTGTAATCGGCCGGCGTGCCGGCGACGAGTGTGGCGCGCAGGTAGATGGCGGCGCACACGACGAGCGTCAGCATCAGCGCGAAATAGACGACGCGGATCAGCGTGCCGAAGATGATGCCGTGCGACCAGCGCGAGCGGTGGCGAAAGAGGGCGCGGTACGGCCACCAGAGGAAACGAAACAGACCCCAACGCGTGTACTGCCGCGACAGTATGTCGAGGTCTGGGCCGAACATCAGTCCACCGAACAGCATCGCGCCCGTCGCCGTCGCCGCCAGCAACACGCTCCCCGTCGCGCCCCACGCCGCCGCGAAGGTCGGCGCAGCCAGCAACAAAGTGATCGCGTCGTGTGTGCGTCCCGAAGGCATAAGAGCAGAGGTCAGAGGTCAGAGGTCAGAGGTTAGCTAAGCAATTTTGCTGCTACTGACCTCTGACCTCTGACCTCTGCTTATAGCATGTGCTCTCGCGGCGAGGCAAAAAGTCGTGGTTTGCCTGCCGGGCGAGCGGCACGCTACACTGTGCGCTCTTTGTTGGATTAACGATGGGTAAACGCGGACGAACACAGACTTTCATGGAGTATGCCGCGACGCGCGCCCTGCTCGGCACGCTCGGCGCGCTGCCGCGCGCGGCCGCCGTCGCCGCCGGCCGCGCGCTGGGCCGGCTCGCCTACGCGTTCGGCGGCAACCTGCGGCGCACAGGTCAGATAAATTTGCGCCTCGCTTTCCCGGACATGAACGAGCAGGAGCGGACGCGAATCCTGCGCGGCTGTTACGACAGTCTGGGGCGCACGCTCGGCGAGTTTAGCCGCTTCCCGCGCGCCACGCGTGAGAGTCTGCGCGCGATGATTGATTACGACCCGGTGGGACTCAGTCACCTGCGCGCGGCCGAGGCGGCGGGACGCGGTGTCATCTTCCTGACCGGACATCTGGGCGGTTGGGAGGTGCTCAGCTTTGGCTGGTCGGCGCTGGAATACCCGATCAACTTCATCGTGCGCCCGTTGGATAATCCGCGCGTCGAAGCGTTGATCGAAGGCATCAGGACGCGCTTCGGCAACACCGCCATCAGCAAGACTGCCGCCGCACGGCAGGCGCTCCGCGTCCTGCGTAGTGGCGGCACGCTCGGCATCCTCGCTGACCTCAACACGCAGGCCAAAGAGGGTGTGTTCGTCCCTTTCTTCGGTCATTTGGCCTGCACAACGACGGGGGCGGCCCTGCTGGCCCTGCGCGCAGATGCTCTGGTTATCCCGACTTGCGCTGTCTGGGACAAACAGCGTGGGCGCTACTTCTTTCACGGCGACCCGCCGGTCGAACTCGTTCGCACGGGCGATGAAAAGCGCGACATCGAAATCAACACAGCAAATTTTGCCGCCGCCATCGAACGCATGATCCGCGCTTATCCTGACCAATGGCTCTGGATTCACAAGCGCTGGCACACACGTCCCGCAGGTGAACTAAGCCCTTATCATCGGCCCTCGCCAGCCCAAGATTCGCCTCGACTTACGCTTTCAGCCACCGAAAGCGAACTTTCCAATCGTCGGCCGTAAAATCTTTCACCACCTTAAGTGTTGCAATATTAACGTTTAGCTCTATGTCAGCCGTTATGTTACGGAAGTGTGGAGAAAATTTGTAAATTAATGCTTGACAGTCACGAAGAGTTGGTGTAATTTCCCACACGTTGATAGACAATCAACTTCTGAACGGTCTTTGTTAATGAAAGTGGACGTTGCCGGTTCTGTGGCGGACGGTTGAGGCTTAAAGCTTTTTAAAGTTTTCTACCGCATAACAGCAATTTTATCTCGCCCGTACCAACGCACCGCCGAACGCCGGGTCGCACGTAAGTGGCGATCTCCAGCTTAATGTCAACGCCACCCTGAATCTCCGAGCCTGCCCAAAAGTTTTAGCCTCGCCAGTCCCCCAAACTGGCGAGGCTCCTTCTCTTTCTGGCCAAAATTATTCTGCGCAGCAAGCGCCGGGTCGCAAGCTAAAGCCTTGTAACTACATGGCCAAGCCGCCGTCAACCTGTATGATCTGGCCTGTGATGTAGCGGGCGATGGGCGAGAGCAGGAAGCAGGCGATCTGTGCGACCTCGTCCGGCTCTGCGAAGCGCCCGAGCGGAACCTGTTCGAGCAGTTTGGCGCGATAAGCTTCATCGAGCGCGCCGGCCATCTCGGTCGCCACCAGTCCCAACGCCAGCGCGTTGACCGTCACCTTGCGGCTCGCCACCTCTTTCGCCAGCGCCTTCGTCAAGCCGAACAGGCCAGCCTTCGATGCGGAGTAGTTCGACTGCCCGGCCATGCCGACCACGCCGCTAACTGAAGAGATGTTCAGGACAGCGCCGCCACCCTCTTGCCTGAGCATCACGCGCAGAGCGGCGCGCGCAAAATTCCATGCGCCCTTAAGATTCGTGTCTATGACGGCGTCCCAATCGGCCTCTTTCATGCGCAGGATCAGGTTGTCGCGCGTGATGCCGGCATTGTTGACGAGGAAATCTATGCGCCCGAAAGTATCCTTGGTCTGTTTAACCATCTCGGCGGCGGCTTCCGTGTGCGCCACGTCACACTGCGTCGCCAACACGCCGACGCCCAAAGCCTCTAGCTCACGCTTTAATTCTTCGGCCGCCTCGGCGCTCTGCGCGTAATTGAACGCGACCGATGCGCCGCGCCGCGCCAACTCCAAAGCGATGGCGCGACCGATGCCACGCGTCGCGCCCGTGACGATTGCCGCCCGCCCGGCAAAAGATTTCTCATCGCTCAAAATGTTCGTCCTCCATAGAGCAGAGGTCAGAGATTAGAGGTTAGTCAGAACGGTTTTTAACTGACCTCTAATCTCTGACCTCTGCTCTCTACAGTTTCAATGATCGCAGATACTCGGTGAACGCGGGCGCGAGGTCGGGGCGCTTCAAAGCAAATTCGACGGTGGCGACGAGGAAACCGAGTTTGTCACCCGCGTCGTGACGCGTGCCCGCGAAGCGGACGGCGTAAAAGGGGCGCTTCTTCAGCAGGGCGCGCATGGCATCGGTGATCTGAATCTCACCGCCTGTGCCGCGTGGTGTCTGTTCGATCTCGGCAAAAATGTCGGGCGTCAGGATGTAGCGCCCGATGATGGCGAGGTCTGACGGCGCTTCGGCAAACGGCGGCTTCTCAACCATGTCTTTAACGCGGAAGACGCCGTCTTCGATCTCTTCGGCATCGAGCGCGCCGAAGCGCGAGATGGCTTCGCCCGCCACCTGCATCGTGCCAACTACCGGCGCGTCGTACTGCTCATAGACGCGCAGCAGTTGTTTGAGCGCGGGCACTTCGGCGTCCACGATGTCGTCCGGCAGCAGCACGGCGAACGGTTCGTCGCCGACGAAATCGCGCGCCTGATAGATGGCGTGCCCTAAGCCAAGCGGTTCGCGTTGGCGCACGTAGCTGATGCGCGCGAGTTCCGAGACGGCGCGGGCCTGCTCGAACAGTTCGGTCTTGCCGCGCGCGCGCAGCGTGTGTTCGAGTTCAAACGAGATGTCGAAGTGATCTTCAATCGCGCTCTTGTCGCGTCCCGTCACGATGAGGATCGATTCGATGCCTGACGCGACCGCCTCTTCGACGCCGTACTGGATAAGCGGTTTATCAACGAGCGGCAGCATCTCCTTGGGCGACGCTTTGGTTGCGGGCAGGAAGCGCGTGCCGAGACCGGCGGCGGGGAAGACGGCTTTGCGAATCTTCTGCGGCATGATTAAAGGTTAGCCCCCTTGTGCGAGCAACGCGAGCCAGATAACGATTGCCGACGGCAAAGACACGAGCCGGTGCAAGCGCAAAATCGCTTCGCTTGACAGCCGCGCGTAGCGTCGGCTAGGTTGATTTTTTCGTTCACAGCAGAGTTGCGACGACTACATACCACACGTCAAAGGACGGCGGCAAATGCTCGATCTAAACTACGTCCGCGAAAATTTGGCGCGCGTCCGCGCGGCGCTCGAAGCACGCGGCTTTCCAACTACGGCGCTCGACGATTTCGCGCGCCTTGATGCCGAGCGTCGCCGCGCCATCTCCGAGTCCGACCGTCTGAACGCCGAGCGCAACACCGCGAGCCGCGAGATCGGCGCGCTGATGAAGGCAGGCCAAAGGGACGAGGCTGAGGTGCGTCGGCGCGCCGTCGGCGAGTTAAAGGAGCGCATCGCGGAACTCGACCGCGCGCGTGACGACGCCGAAGCGCGTATGCATGAATTGCTCTCGACCATCCCGAACGTGCAGCACGAGAGCGTGCCGGCCGGCGCGGACGAGACGGCGAACGTAGAGGTGCGGCGCTGGGGCCAAGCGCCCGCGTTCGACTTTGAGCCACAGGATCACGTCGATCTCGGTACGCAACTCGGCATACTCGATCTCGAACGCGCCGCCAAGATCGCCAGCGCGCGCTTTGCCATCCTCAAGGGCGCGGGTGCGCGGCTCGAACGCGCGCTCATCAACTTCATGCTCGACGTACATACGAGCGAGCACGGCTACGAAGAGACGCTGCCGCCCTTCATCGTCAACGCAAACTCGCTTTTCGGCACGGCGCAACTACCGAAGTTCGAGGCCGACCTGTTCAAGCTGACGGACGAGCGCGGTCTCTATCTGATCCCGACGGCCGAAGTGCCCGTCACGAACATCTACCGCGAAGAGATTCTGGACGAGGCGCAACTGCCGATGAAGTTCGTCGCCTACACGCCCTGCTTCCGCTCCGAGGCGGGCAGCTACGGGCGCGACACGCGCGGCGTCATCCGCCAGCATCAATTCGACAAGGTCGAGTTGGTAAAACTCGCGCGCCCCGAAGATTCTTATGCGGAGTTGGAATCCTTAACGCGCAACGCGGAGACCGTCTTGCAGCGGCTGGGGCTGCACTACCGCGTCGTCACGCTCTCGACCGGCGACATGGGTTTTGCGTCCGCGAAGACCTACGACATAGAGGTGTGGCTGCCGTCGCAGCAGGCGTTCCGTGAAATCTCCTCGTGCTCAAACTTCGAGTCGTTTCAGGCACGGCGCGCGCAGATACGTTTTCGCCGCGCGGCGGGCGGCAAGCCCGAATACGTCCACACGCTCAACGGCTCTGCGCTTGCCGTCGGGCGCACGTGGCTCGCCATCCTTGAGAACTATCAACAGGCGGACGGCTCGGTCGTCATCCCCGAAGCTTTGCGCCCCTACATGGGCGGGCTGGAGAAGATAGAAGGCAGTAAATAGAGATCAAAAGGCGATCAGTTGCAGCAGGAGCGCGGGTTACGCTCCGTGCAATTGATCGCCTTTACTGTTTAACTGCTGACAGCCTACTTGATTTCAATGTCGAACGGCAGCATCGCCATGATCTCGCCGCGCTGCATGCGGTCGAGGATGGCGGCGTAGCGCAACGTGCGGCGCACGTCCGCCGGCAGGGCCGCGACAAGAGCGCGTTGCTGTGCATCGTTGACGCTGGCGCGGGCGCTGTCATCGTCGTCGTTGCTGAAGAACTGGCCTAAGAAGGTGCGCGGCGCGGGGAAGACGACGCGGCGCACGCCCCGGTCGGCGGGAATGCTGGCCAACTGCTTGGCCACTTCGATGGCGCGATCCATGCCGCCGAACTCGTCCACGAGGCCATTCTCTTTCGCCTGCGCGCCCATCCAGACGCGCCCCTGCGCGATGGAGTTGACGTATTCGGCGTCGCGCTTGCGCCCCTGCGCCACCTTCGGCACGAAGTCGTCCCAGTAGAAGCTGTTGAGCATCGCCTTGAACTTCACGCGCTCCTCGTCCGTGAACTTCTCCGTCTCGCGGAACAGCCCGGCGTTCTTGCTCGTCAGGACGTACTCGTTGTTGACGCCGATCCAGTCGTAGAAACCTTTCAGGACGGGCTTGCCGGCGAAGACGCCGATTGAGCCGGTTAGCGTCGAAGGCTGCGCGACGATGCGGTTTGCGCCCATCGCAATGTAGTAGCCGCCTGACGCTGCGAGATCGCTCATCGAGACGACGACCGGCTTCTTCTGCTTCGCCGCTTCGACCGCGTGCCAGATAATGTCGGACGCGTAGCTCGTCCCGCCCGGACTATCCACCCTGAGCACAATCGCCTTGATGCTCTTATCGTCGCGCGCGTCGTTCAACGCTTTAACGACCGTGTCGGAGCCGACGACGCGCTCGCCGAACGTGCCGCCATCGCTCGAAGTGCCCGAAGAGATCGCGCCTGAGGCGTAAATGATTGCGATGCGCTCGCCCTCGTTCAGCCCCAGCGATTCGAGTGTGACGCGACGATAATCCGCCGCTTTGACCAGCCGCAGTTTGTCGTCGTCCTTGTAGCCGAGCCGCTTCTTCAGTTCCTGCTCGACTTCGTCGCGGTACTTCGCATCGTCAATCAAGCCGAACTTCTGCGCCTCGGCGGCGCTGACCGGCGCGTTGTCAATGATGGCCTTCACGTCATCCACAGACTTGTGCCGCGCGCTCGCAATCGCGCCCACGTAGCGCGTGAAGATGTCGTCGAGCATGGACTTGAGCACCTCGCGGTGCTCCGGCGTCATCTCTTTGTTCGTGTACTGCTCCGGCGCGCTCTTGTATTTGCCCACGCGCTCGAAATCGGGATAGACGCCGAGCTTATCGAGCGAGCCGCGCAAAGACATCACGTCGGCCGCGAGACCGACGATGAACAGATCGCCGATGGGCGGGATGTAGATGCGGTCGCACGCGGTCGCAATGTAATACTCCTTGTTCGTGCCATACTCCATATAGGCATAGACGGGCTTGCCCGACGTGCGAAAGTCCGCGAGCGCGTCGCGTATCTCGTCGGCCTTGGCCCAGCCCGCCATCGTCAGATCAATCTCAAGCAGAATGGCGCTGATGCGTTTGTCAGCTTTCGCTTTTCTGATCTGCGTGAGGAAACTGGTGAGCGAGCGGTCGTCGCGGCCGAGGAAACGACTGGCGACCGGGTCTTCCGGCGCGTAATCCGGCAGCGTGCCTTCGAGCTTCAGGACGAGCACGCTGTTGCTCGCCAACGCCGGCTCGTTATCGCGTAGCGACCAGAAGAGTAGCCCCACGACCAGCGCGACGACGAGGCCGATGGCGAGCACGATGCTGCCCACGACGAGTACGACTTTACCTGCGCGTGTGATTGCCATAACTTAAAAATTCAACCTCAACTAAAAAAACTCGCGTCGCGCCCAAGCACGCCGCAAAGTCGTATCTGTTTACGTGCCGCGCACGGAAAAGTTTATGCGAGCAGCAAGCAGCAGCCGGCAGTTAAAACAAACAGCCTTGCTCTTTAACCTTCTACTGTCGGCTGTTTTTCGCAATCCAGCCGCCGCCCAAAACTTCGTCGCCGCGATAAAAGACGGTCGCCTGTCCGGGCGTGATGGCGCGCTGTGGTTCGTCGAACCGCACGCGCGCGCGTTCGTCGTCGAGCATCTCAATCGTGGCGGGCGCGGGCACGTGGCGATAACGCACGCGCACCTCTGCGCGCACGGGCGCGGCCGGTTTGTCGTATGCGAGCCAGTTGACCCCGCGTGCGATAAACTCGCGGTCGAGTAACTCGGCATCTTCGCCGACGACGACGCGATTGCGCTGCGCGTCAATCTGCACGACGTAGAGCGGGCGCTCGTTCGTGAGGCGCAAGCCGCGCCGCTGCCCGACCGTGTAGCGATGCACCCCGGTGTGCGCGCCCAGATGTTCGCCGCGCGTGTTCACGATCTCGCCGGCGGGCGGCGTACTTGTCGCTCTGCCTTCAGCCGCGAGATAACGATCAATAAAGCTCGCGTAGTCGCCGTCGGGCACAAAACATATCTCCTGCGATTCGGCCTTTTCGGCGACCGGCAGCGCGTGGCGGCGGGCGGCGGCGCGGGCATCCTCTTTCACGAGCGCACCGAGCGGAAACAGGGAGCGTGATAACTGTGCCTGCGTCATCTCCCACAGAAAGTAGGATTGATCTTTGCGCGCGTCCAGCCCGCGCAGCAGGCGATAACGATGCGCGCCTTCGTCAAATTCCACGCGCGCGTAATGACCCGTCGCCACCTTCGCGCAACCCAGACTCTGCGCCAAACGATCTAATGCCGCGAACTTCAGCCGGCTGTTGCACGCAACACAAGGGATCGGCGTCTCGCCGTTCAAATAGCTTGCGACGAACGGCTCGACCACGTCGCGCTCGAATTCGCGTTCAAGATTCAGGACGTAGAAGGGAAAGCCCAAGTCTGCCGCCACGCGCCGTGCATCGTACACGTCGTCCAATGAACAGCAGCGGCTCGGCAAAGGCTCGCCGTTTTCATCCACGCTCAGCCCGCGTCGTTGATTCCACAACTGCATGGTGAAGCCGACGAGGTCGTGCCCCTGCTCCTTGAGCAGCGCGGCCGCCGCCGAAGAATCAACGCCGCCGCTCATAGCTACTGCAATCTTCATCGCCGCGAAATTCCCATCTAAACCGCTAATTTGCCGCCCTTTCAAAGCGGATGCTAAGATGCTCGCACGGATGAAAATCTGCGCGGCAGTTAACAGTTAAGGATAACCCGAAACGGCGCGAATCGTCAGCCGGCCGAAGCCATAGGGGAACTCTCGCCCGCGCTGGGTGTGAACCTGCGAAGCTGAACCGAGACGCGAAATCTATTAGCCCATGCCCGAACGAGCCATAGAAGAGTACACCGTCGCCGAGGAGCCTTATTATCTCGCGGTCGCGCGCGAGGTCGAACTGTTCGAGGCGGCGCACGCGGCACGTCTGCCCGTCATGTTGAAGGGGCCGACCGGCTGCGGCAAGACGCGCTTCGTCGAACACATGGCTTGGCGCTTGCGCCGCCCGCTCATCACCGTCGCCTGCCACGAAGACCTGTCCGCAACCGATCTCGTCGGGCGCTTCCTGCTGGAAGGCGAAGAGACCATCTGGCACGACGGGCCATTAACGGCCGCCGTCCGGCACGGCGCGATCTGCTATCTCGATGAAGTGGTCGAAGCGCGCAAGGACACGGTCGTTATCATCCATCCGCTCACCGACGACCGGCGGCGGCTGCCGATTGAGAAGCGCGGCACGATCCTCGATGCGCCGCCCGACTTCATGCTCGTCGTCTCCTACAACCCCGGCTATCAATCGATCCTCAAAGACCTGAAGCAGTCCACGCGCCAACGCTTCGTCGCGCTTGAGTTCGACTATCCGCCGCCCGAACTCGAAGCCGAGATCGTCGCGCGCGAAGGCGGCATCGAACTGCCGACGGCCCGCGATCTCGTCCTCATCGGTCAGAAGGTGCGCAACCTGCGCGGGCACGGATTAGAAGAGGGCGTCTCTACGCGCCTGTTGATCTACGCCGCGCAAATGATCGCGCGCGGCATCGCGCCCATCGCCGCCGCCGAAGTCGCCCTCTGCTCGCCCATCACCGACGACCGCGACCTGCAACGCAGCATCCGCGAGATCGTCACGACCGTGATCTGATCAAGCCAATAATTATTCATCATGCTCGTATCAAGAATCTGTTAGGAGAAACCGATGAAACGTAAAGCTTCCGCCATGTGGCAGGGCGGTTTGAAGGATGGCAAGGGCACGATCTCGACCGCGAGCGGTGTGCTTGATAACACGCAGTATTCGTTCAGCACGCGGTTTGAAGATGGCATCGGCACGAACCCCGAAGAGTTGATCGCGGCGGCGCATGCGGGCTGCTTTTCAATGGCGCTGTCGGGGCAACTCGGCAATGCGGGGCTAACTGCCGAGAGCATCAACACGACGGCGACGGTCACTTTGGAGAAGACGGACGCGGGGTTTACCGTCACTAAAGTTCATCTGGATGTGACGGCGCGGATTCCCGGCGCGGAGCAGTCGGCGTTCGAAACGGCGGCGAATAACGCGAAGGCCGGTTGTCCGATCTCGCGCCTGTTGAAGGCCGAGATCACGATGGACGCGAAGCTCGATACCTCAGGTGGCGGAGGCGAAATGTCGTGAACGACCCGCTTGGGCAACATTATCTGGCCGATGCGCTCAAGGTCTTCCGCACGTACAAGGAACTCGGCGAGCGCGCCATCGCGCAGGCGCGTGATGAAGACCTGTTCGTTACGCTCGACCCGGAGGCGAACAGCATTGCGCTCGTGGTCAAACACATGTGGGGCAACATGCGCTCGCGTTGGACGGATTTCCTCACCAGCGACGGCGAGAAACCGGATCGCAACCGCGACACGGAGTTTGTGCAGGACGAGGGCTTGACGCGCGCCGACGTGCTGCATTGGTGGGCGGACGGCTGGCAATTGGTGTTCGATGCGGTCGAGCCGCTCGACGCGGCAGATTTAGCGCGCACGGTCACGATTCGCGGCGTGCCGCACACGGTCATGCAGGCGATCAACCGGCAACTGGCGCACTACGCGTACCACGTCGGGCAGATCGTCTTTCTGGCGAAGCATTTCCGATCAAGCGAGTGGCAATCGCTCAGCATCCCGCGCGGGCAGTCGGCCACAGTTAATGAACAACTGCGCGCCGAGCAGCAAGCAGCTAAGCAGTCTGATGAGCGAGCATGAGCGCAAAAGCAGCGGCGCTGAGCGCGCAGCGGCGACGGACGCGGACGTAACGTCGACGGATGCCGACGTGCAAGCAAGCGACGAGGCGCGTGTCCTTGACGATGAGGCCTGGCGCGAGCGTCTGCGCGCAACGGGCGGGGCGGGCGAGCGGCGCGGCTTCGCTACGCTCGCGCGCGAGTTGAGCCAGTTGCCGGCTGATCGGGCGCGGGCGACGCTTGAGACGAGCGCCGCGTTGGCGGCTGTGAGTCTGCGCGTGAGCCGCGAGTTTTTGCGGGCTGCGCCACAGGCGGCACGCGTGCTCTCGGGCGAAGAGTTGCGCGCGTGGGGCGAGTTGGGGCGGCGTCTGGCGATGGCCGACGCGGAGACGGGCGCGGGCTTCTTCGGCGCGGGCGTGGCGGACTTGCGCGCCGTCCCGTCGGCTGCGCGCATGCTGCTCTTTCAGGTCTGCACGCGCCAACTGGGGCTATCCACTTCCGTCGCCACCGAGACTTTCCGCCGCGCCCCGACCATCGCGGCGGCGGTGGACGATGCGGCGCTGCTGGCGGCCGTCTTCACCGTCACCGTCGAGATTGCGCGCCGCTCCGCCACGCACAGCGCAGACTTCCTCAACGCCACGCCGCGCGTCTTCGCACATCTCGCCAGCTTCGGGGCTGACAAAGCCGCGGTTGCGCAGGCGGCGCTCGCCGCCGCAGCAGCCTTCGCGGCGCGTGCGGGCGGCGTGGCGTCCGACCTGTGGGCGGCGCTGCCGGCGGCGACCGATAAATTGAACGCTGAACAGGCATGCGCGCTGTTTGGTGCGAGCGAAGCGTTTCTGGAACGCGGCGGCGCGGCGGCGTTGCACGTGTTCGCGGCGGGCGGCGAAGTGCTGCGGCTCGCGCCGGAGTTGTTCGCCGCGTGGCTCGAACTGCTGCACACGGTCGCGGCGCAGGGGAACGCGGCGCTGGTCGCGCTCGCGCGCACGAGTCCCGGCATCTTTCACGGGGTGGCGGCGGCACTCGCCAGCCGCACGCAATTCGGCGCGCTCATGCGGCGCGTGCTGGCGGCGGCGCAGGAGATTGCCCGCGTGGACGCCGAAGCCGCGATCTCCTGTCTGCGCTCTGCGCCGGTGGCGTTGCGCGTGACGAGCGTCGAGCAGTTTGAGACGTGGGCGCGCGCGGGGCTGACGACGGGGCGCACGGACGCACGCGCGCGGCGCAGCTACTACGCGCTCGAAACGCGCCAGAGCAACGAGGCGCTCAAGCGCGGCGGCGCAGGGCTTGCGCTCGAAGCGGTTGCGCCGACGCTGCGGCTGTACGTCGAAGGGTTGACGGGGCGTGCGGTTGAGGTCGCGTCGCTGGCGGCCGTGCCGGTCGAAGCGCGCATCGGCGACGGGCGCACGATTCATCTGCCCGCGAGCGTCGCCGAGTTTGCCGACGACGAAAGAAATTTCCGCCTCTACAAAGTGCTGGCCGCGCACGCCGCCGGTCAGATCGAGTTTGGCACGCACACGCGCGCGGACACGGATGATAAGAGCCTTGCGCGCGACCTGCGGGCCGCCTACGCCGCCCTGAGCGAACTCTACGCACAGGAGAACGCCGACGCACGCGCCGCCTTCGCGCTCGACGGTTACATCAACGATCAGGCGCAGAGCGAACCCGCGCTTGCGCCCGATGAAGAGATCAGACGCGCGCGCGCCGCGCGGCGAAAGCTTGCGCCGACCGCCGATTATCGCGCCGTGCTCGCCGTCTTTCCGCTCGTGCCGCTCGCCACGCGCATCTTCGGCACGCTTGAGAACGGGCGCATAGATCGTCGGCTGCGGCATGCTTATCGCGGGCTGGCGCGCGACCTCGATCTCGTCCGCACGCACCTGCGTGAGCATCGTCCGCGCGTCGCCAGCATACCCATCGAACTCGTGCCTTTCGAGTTGCTCTTTCAGATCACGCTCTGCGGCGGCGCACTCGATGATGCGCGCGCCTTCTACGGTCAGATCGTGTCTGAACTCGAAACCATCGTCGCCGAATATCTCGCGGCCCCGACGGCCAGCGTCGCCGATACGCTCATGGCGACGAGCCGCGTCTATACGCTCTTTCAGTCGGTCGTGCCCGAAGAGACGGAGCAGCAGGAGCAGTTGTCGGACGAAGCGGGCGCGGGCGAGGGCGAGCCGCAGCAGGGCGACGAGCAAGCGCCCGCCGAAGCGAGCGAGACCGAAGCGCAGCAACGTTCCGAGCCGCAGCCGCGCGGCGCGCGCGAGTTGTTCAGCGCGTGGGCCAACGCCGACACGAGCGAGGCGGACGCAGACGATCTGACCGGCGCGGAACAATGGACGCACGCCGAATTGCCGGAACAGGATTTAGAACCGGGCGAAGTGGCCTTCGCTTACGACGAATGGGACAGGGAACTAGCGGACACGCGTATCAACTGGTGTCGCGTGGTTGAAAAGAAGGTGCGGCGCGGCGACCGCTCGTTTGTCGAACTGACGCGCGCGCGTTATCGCGGCGTCATCTCTTCGATCCGCAATCAGTTTCAACTGCTCAAGCCCGAAAGCCTCCTGCGCATCAAGAACGAGTTGGACGGCGACGACTACAACCTCGACGCCGTCATTGACTACATTGCCGACCGCCGCGCCGACGGGCAGCAGTCCGAACGGCTCTACACGAAGCGGCTCAGACGCGAGCGCGACGTGGCCGTCTCGTTCCTGCTCGATCAATCCTCTTCCACCGCGCGCACCATCGGGCGGCATCCCTTGCAGCCCTACACGCATCCCGGCCGGCGCATCATCGAGATCGAAAAAGAGGGTCTGGTGTTGATGAGCGAGGCGCTCGAAGCGGTGGGCGACGTTTATGCGATCTACGGTTTCACGTCCGAAGGGCGGCGCAACGTGAAGTTTTACGTCGTCAAAGATTTTGCCGAGCGTTATTCGGAAGAGATCGAGCGGCGCATCGGCGGCATCAACTATCAACACAACACGCGGCTCGGCGCAGCCATCCGCCACGCCGCCGCACGCCTCGCGCGCCAGCACGCGCGCACCCGCCTGCTCATCGTCCTCTCCGACGGTCGCCCCTACGACCACGATTACGGCGACGCCCGCTACGCCCGTGAAGACACGCGCGAAGCTTTAAGACAGGCCCGCCTCGACGGCATCACCCCTTTCTGCATCACCATTGACCGCGACAGCGAGGCCGAGTTGCGCGACCTCTACGGCGAAGTGGGCTACACGATCATTGACGACGTGCTGAGCCTGCCCGAACGCATGCCGGCGATCTACCGCCGTTTGACGACGTGAGCCGCGCCGCAAGGTCGGCCGTTTAATCGGCGGAAGGGGCGCAGAGAACAGGGCCTGCAAAGCGTGCGCTAAGGCTGCCAGCGTTCTCTGCGCCTCGGGCCCGGTGAGGCGGCATGGGGTGAGGTTCAAGCTGAGCGCGGCGCTTAAGGCGCTTGTCTGGTCTCCGGTTCGTCGCTTGCGCCATAGGCGATGAGGAGGGCCACGACTTCGTCGTGCTCGTTCTCTTTCGCCCGCTGAATAGCCGTCTGCCCGTCTTTGTCGCGCCGGTTCACGTCCGCGCCGGCCACGAGCAGCACCTTGACGTTCTCTAGTTTGCCGTCGGCCGCGGCCAGCATCAGGGCCGTCTCGCCGTCGTCGTTATGCGCGTTCACCTTCGCGCCGGCCTCGATGAGCGTGCGGACAACTTCGGCGTTGCTCCAATGGGCGGCGTAGAGCAACGCGGTCTGACCGTTCTTGTCCTTCAGATTGAGCCGCGCGCCCGCACCCGTCAGCACGCGCACGAGTTCCGGCGTGTTATTGTCGCGGAGGTGCATGAGTGCCGTCTGGCCGTAGTCGTTCCGCACGTTCGCCTGCGCGCCCGCACCAAGCAGCACATGCAGCAGTTCAAGATTGTTCTGCGTGACGGCCTCCATCAGCGCGGTCTTATCAACCCCGTTATCGAGCGCGTTCACGTCGCTGCCGAGCGACAAGAGTCTCTGCACCGCTGGCAGGTCGCCATGCTGCACGGCCATCACCAACGCTGATTCGGCGATAACCACTACCATACCTGACACCGCCCCCACGCTCAGCGTCTCGTCGATCTGCACTTGCTGCTGTGCCGCTACGGTGAAGGGGCGCGTGAGCGTGCGGAAGCCGAGCGACTCAATGCTGAGCAGATAGCTGCCGGGCTGCAACTGCAAGTGGAAGTGGCCTTCGTCGTCGGTCTGGACGCTCTGCGGCTGCGCGTTGCCACCCGCCACTGTGACGGTGGCCTTGGCAATGACCGCGCCGGCCGGGTCTGTGATCGTGCCGGAGATTGCGCCACCACCGCCGCTTGCGCCCTGCCAATCGGCGTTGTCGGCGCGTTGCGCCTGCGCGGCGTTGCAGGCTGCGTTAGCGCCTGCGCGGGGCCGCGCTTCCTGCGCCGTGACGGCGGCCGAGAGACTAAGCGCGGCTGAGAAAGCCCCGGCGGCGAGCCGCGACGCACGCCGGAGGCCGGCTTGAATCTGGACGAGCGGTTCGCTGGTTAAGACCGCGCCGTCGGGTCGTTGGTAATAGCGCACGCAGATGCGCCCGCCCGCGCGCCGGATAATTTTCTCGGCCTCGGGGCGCGTCACGGTCGAGAGATTGTGGACGTGCAGGCTGCAATGTTGACAGAAGCGCACGCGCTCGTTGCCGCGCATCTCGGCCCAGTCGGCCGGGCAAGGCTCCGGGACTTTGACGTGGTCGAGGAGAAAGGTTCGTTTCATGGGCGTCCTCCGTAAGTTCCGTTCGGTGTGGGCTTGAAAGAGCGCTCTGGCCGGAGACGCAAGTCTCCCCGGACACACACATGTGCCCATCTGCTACCGGCGCTCAATTATTCGGGGCAGGCTTTGCCGAGGGGCTGTTCGCACGCAACGGGCGGGGAGACGTGCGCTCGGTCACGGACGACGCGAAGCCTGATTCGTTGCCACTATGACGACAGACTTGGTTGGCGCGTTGTCTGACGGCGCGGCAACATGCACGACCTTGCAGAGACGCGAGGGGCGCTAGTCCGTCTCCCGGTGCGGCGACCGCGTTTGAGTTGAGCGCGGCGAAAGGCGTGGGTTATATTGTGGGGTGCAATTGTTGGAGGGGTAGCCTAATGGTAAGGCAGTAGTCTTGAAAACTACCGCGCTAACGCGCTTGCAGGTTCGAGTCCTGTCCCCTCCGCCAGAGAGTCAGCAGAGAATGAGCCGCCCCCGTTCGTTCAGCGACGCGGGCGGCTTTCGGTCTTTTTTGCGTGTGGTTCACCACGCGCACGCGAACACGAAGGGGTGCAGTTATGTTAGCTCAGAGCGGTTTGGGCATGCAGATGTTATTGCTATGGCAGACAGGGGCGGACGGCTGGGGGCGCATCTGGTCGTATCTGCATATCGCCACACGCAAATTCGAGATTGGCAATTTTACCATCTCATTAGTCACGTTGTTCATCGCCGTGCTTGTGCTCTTCGTAGCCTTCACGCTCTCACGCGTCCTGCGCTCGTTCCTCACGCCGCGCCTCGCAGCGCGGACGCATCTCGACCCCGGCGTCCAATACACTATCCTGCGTCTGACGCACTACGTCATCATCACTGTGGGCGTGCTGACCGCACTTAAGATCGGTCTTAACGCCGACTTCACTTCGCTGGCCGTCGTCTTCACGGCGCTCTCGGTCGGCATCGGTTTCGGCTTGCAGTACATCGCCAACGACATCGCCTCCGGCTTCATCCTGCTCTTTGAGCGCCCGGTACGCATCGGCGACTTCGTGACCGTCGGCGAGATTGACAGCCGGATCATCGAGGGGCGCGTGACCTACATAAACCTGCGCACCACCGTCGTCATGACCAACGACCGCATCGCCATCATCGTGCCCAACTCGAAACTCGTCAGCGACCGGCTGATCAATTGGTCTTACGCCGACAAACGTTCGCGCATCTCGATCCCCTTGGGCGTTTCGTCGGGCGCTGACCCGAACCTTGTGACTGAGGTGCTCCTGCGCGCCGCCGAGGGCGTCGAGTACGTCCTGACTGACCCGAAGCCGAGCGTGCTCTTTGACGGCTTCGGCGACTTCACGCTCGACTTCCGCCTGCTCGTCTGCACGGATCGCCCGCGCCGCTACCGGAAGATCAAGAGCGACATCAACTATCGCATCTGGCAACTCTGCAAAGAAGCCAATATCGAAATCCCCGACCCGCGCCGCGAACTCACGCTGCGCGGCGGCGCGCTCGACGTGCGCCTGCGCCGCCCAGACCTGCCAATGGACGACGCGGGGCCGGATGATACGACCGGCGATGAAGAGACTGGGCAGCGGGCGCAATTAACGCACTAGCAAATGGGTCGGCCCGCGCCGCCGCCCGCAGCAGCCGAGATTCGCGGATCGCACGCGCTTCGCCTTTGCCGCGTTCTCTGCTACGCTTAAGCCGGCCGCTGAGTGACCATTCATTCAGCCGACTAAGCTTTATCAGGCTTTTAATTTTAAGCGAAACGGAGTCTCTATCGAACCCCCGATGCGCTCTGCCCGCTCTCTGTCAGCCCCGCCGCGCGCCGCCGTCGCCGATAAGCGCGAGGCCATCCTGCGCGCCGCCACCGAGGTCTTCGCCCGCAACGGCTACTTCAACGCGAAGGTTGCGGACGTGGCGCGCGTGGCGGGCGTCGCCGACGGCACGGTCTACCTCTACTTCAAGAGCAAGGAAGAGATTCTGCACTCGATCTTCGACCGCAGCGTTGAAGCCGCGCTCGCCGCCGCGCGCACTGAGATCGCCAAGCTCGCCGACGCGCGCGCCAAACTACGCCGCATCGCGCGCCTGCATCTGGAACGACTCGGCGCGGATCGCGATCTCGCCATCGTCTTTCAAGTCGAACTGCGCGGCTCGACGAAGTTCATGGAAGAGTTCTCGGCCGCGGGTCTGGCGGAATACCTACGTCTGATCCGCGAGACGTTTGAAGAGGGGCAGCGCGCCGGCCTCTTTCGCGCGGAGTTGAACGCGAAGGTCGTGGCGAAAATCCTCTTCGGCGCGCTGGACGAAATGGCGACCAACTGGATTCTTTCGCCCCGCCGTTACAAACTCGCACCGATGGCCGACGAAGTCTTAGACATCTTCCTCAACGGGGTGAGCGCGCGATGACAACAGGTATGGAAGCGCCGAGCGCCACCACCAACGCCAACCCGCAAGCCGACGCGCCTTACGTGCCGCCGCCCGCGCCGCCGCGCACGCCCCTGATGCCCGGCGAGCCAACCACGCTGGCCGGAGTTTACCTGCGCGCCGCCCGCGTGCATGACAAGCCCGATGCGCTCAACTACAAGCACGACGGGCGCTGGCACGCGATCTCTTCGCAGCAGATGATCGCGCGTGCGCGCCACATCGCATACGGCCTCTATGCTTTGGGCCTGCGGCGCGGCGACCGCGCGGCGCTCCTCTCGGAGAGTTGCCCCGAATGGGTGTTGACGGACGCGGGTTGCCAACTGGCCGGCGTCGTGGACGTGCCTATCTACCCGACGCAAGCACCGCCGCAGGTGCGCTACATCCTCAAGGATTCCGGCGCGCGCCTGCTGTTCGTCCGCACGCGCGCTGCCTACGACCGCATCGCCGCAGAGATCAAGGACACGGCCGCCAGCGCGCAGATCGTCTTCTTCGAGCCAGCGGGCGCGGCCGAGGTGGGCGCGTTGACGCTCGCAGAACTTGAAGCGCGCGGGCGTGAATTAGAAACCGGGCAACCGGGTCTGCTCGACGGGATCGAACGCGAGATTCGGCCCGACGATCTGGCGACGATCATCTACACCTCCGGCACGACGGGCGAGCCGAAAGGCGTGATGCTCACGCAGGCGAATCTCGTCTCGAATCTGATCGATTGCGCGGGGCATCTCGCGTTCGGCGCGCAAGACACGGTGCTCTCCGTGTTGCCGCTCTGCCACGTCTTCGAGCGCACAGGCATGTACATGTACCTGCATCACGGCATGACGGTCTATTTCGCCGAATCAATGGAGAAGATCGGCGAGAACATGCGCGAGGTGCGCCCGACCGTAGTGCTCTGCGTGCCGCGCCTGTTTGAAAAAATCTACGCGCGCATCAAGGAGCAGGCGGCGCGCGGCGGCAAACTGCGCGCGGGGCTGCTGGCGTGGGCGGTCGAGGTCGGCAAAGAATGGGCGCGACGTAAAGTTGCACGACAACCCATCTCGCCGCTCCTCGAACTCAAATACGAGATGGCGCGCCGGGTCGTCTTCAGTAAGTGGCACGCGGGCGTGGGCGGGCGCATGCGTCTGTTCGTCTCCGGCGGCGCGGCGCTGCCGGAAGAGTTGGGTTACATCTTCATGGGTGCGGGGCTGCCCATCGTGCAAGGGTACGGGTTGACCGAGACCTCGCCCGTCATCACGGCGGGTAGTCCGGAAGATAACCGCGTGGGGACGGTGGGTTTGCCGATTCGCCACGTCGAAGTGCGGATCGCCGCCGACGGCGAGATCGAAACGCGCGGCCCCAACGTCATGCGCGGCTACTACAACAAACCGGCCGAGACGCGCGCCGTCTTCACCGCCGACGGCTGGTTCAAGACCGGCGACATCGGCTTCATTGACGACGAAGGCTTCCTGCACATCACGGATCGCAAGAAGGAACTGTTCAAAACTTCGGGCGGCAAGTACATCGCGCCGCAACTTATCGAGGGGCGCATCAAGCAGTCGCGCTTCGTCAATCAGGTCGTGCTCATCGGCAACATGCGTAAGTTCCCGGCCGCGCTCATCGTGCCCAACTTCGAGCAGCTACGCGCCTACGCGCAGTTCAAAGGCATCAACGCACGCACGCCGGCCGAGTTATGCGCCGACCCGCGCATCCTCGACCTCATGCAGCGTCAGGTGGATGCGCAATGCCCCGACCTCTCCAAGTACGAGCGCGTCAAACGCATCGCCCTTTTAGAACGCGAACTGAGCATCGAAGGCGGCGAACTAACGCCCACGCTCAAAGTTAAGCGGCGCGTCGTTGACGAAAAATACCGCGCCGTGATTGATCGACTTTATGCGGAAAAGGCAGATGCGGCAGAGGCCGGCGAGCGCAAATAAGGCGTCGGCTGAAGCCGCACAAGCTTATATCGCTCGCGTCAACCGTTAGCAATCAAAGCTGCCAGCCGGCCCAGATGTTCGTCAGATAGTGCCACCGGTCGAGTTCAATCCCGCGTAGCCAGATGCGGAAATAGATGGCGATGCGGTCGCGGTCGGCGGTGTTGACGGCGGCGGTGTGTGCAAGTTCGTAGTGCGCGAGGACGACATCGCCGACGCCGCACTTGAGTTGCAGGGGCGGCCCGATCTCAGGCGTGGGCATCGGCTCGGACATGGCGCGCGGCCCGCGTTCACGGAAGTAGCGTTCGTAGATGTGATGCGAGCCGGGCCAGACTGTGAAGTTGCCGGCAAAGTCGCGCTCGACAGGCGTCAGGAATATGCCGAGCAGCGCGGTGAGACTATAGATTTTTCCTTCGTCCAGCCCGTTCGCCGCGCTCGCAAAGCCGTCAATGTGCGGCCAAGGCGGCGCAGGCGCAGGATGATTGTGCGCGCGGCGGATGGCGATCTGGCCATTGTCCCAGGCAATCCGGTCGAGGCCGAGCGCCGCGTCGAGAATACTGCGCACGGGTGGGCATGCGACGAGGTTCATGATGGGCGCAGTGCCGCGCAGGTCGGGACAGTACGACTGATTGTCGTATTCAAGTTGCCGCGCCGGGTCGTAGTTGCTGCCGAGATCGAGTTTGATAGCGTCGAGCGCCGCCATCACCAACGGTGCGGGCGTAAGGCCCGCAAACTGCGCGTAGCCGTGCGTCCGCAGATGTGCCTGCCAATTCAGCCGGGTCACTAACTACTCCTTCCTGCTTAACCGAACCGGGGCGAACGGCCTCATCTTAGCCGCACGTAAGTGTGTCCGCTGTGAGATCAAGTCTTCGTGCATATAATGTGTGCGCCGCCGGCATGAGAATTTTGCCGGCGGCGGGCTTGAACCTCTCTTATACGGACGGTGCGTTGCCGATGATTCGTAAATTAATTCTTAAGCGACTTGATGCGGCCGAGCGTGCGCTAGGCGGTGTGTCCGTTGATTATCTGCGGCACGTGGCGCGCACGTCGCTCTCGGCGTTCTTCAAGTTCGGC
>DASVQA010000077.1:0-23089 GCA_036389375.1 Pyrinomonadaceae bacterium
AACGCTACCCCCCACCTCACCACCTCTTCGTCACGCTCTTACTGATGTTGTCGGCCGGCGCGCTGCTGCCGGTGCGCGCACAGAAACCAAAACCGACACCGGCCCGCCCGCCCGCCGCGCAACCCGCCCCGACGCCGAAGCCGAAGCCGAAGAAGACCGCGCCCGGTGCTAAAGGCTTCGAGCAGTACGCGGGGCGCGATGCTTCGGACAAACTCGTCACAGGCGCAGCGACGCGCGGCGGCATCGGCGCTAACCCCGCGCAAACGTCCTTCGACGAAGGGCAGCGCCAGTATGCCGCACACGACCTGACGAAGGCGGCCGCCGCTTTCGCGCACGCGGCCAAACTCGCGCCGTATTGGGCCGAGGCGCATTACAGTCTGGCCATCGTCTTGGGCGAACTGGATCGCTGGGCCGAGTCGGCCATCGAGTTCCAGCGTGCGCTCGATGCCAACCCGAACGAGCAGACACGCCTCTATGCCACCTACAATCTCGGCAACGCCGAGCTTGATCTGGGCCACTACGACAAAGCCCTCGCCGCCTTTCAACAGACGACCAAACTCGCGCCCCTACAACCGACGCCGCACTACAACATGGCGCTCGCCTATCTCGGTCTCAAACGGCCTGAAGAGGCCGCCGCGCAGTTCCAAGAAGCGATCCGGCTTAAGCCCGACTACGCCGACGCCCACTACAATCTCGGCGTCCTCTACCTGCAACAAGGCCAAATCGCCGCCGCGCGCGCCGAACAGCAACGACTGAACACACTCAACGCAGCACTGGCCCGCCGCCTCGCGGCGCTGGCGCAGGCAGCCAACCGGAAGCCCGCGAATCATCCTTAAGCCCACAGGGTCAGAAGACCCGCACGCGTCGCCGCACTGCGCGACCGGGCCGCGAGAAGCGGCGTGCGTTGGGAAACATAATCAAATTACAACAGAGCGCAGGGCGGAACTGTCTCTATCATTGACATCAAAAGGCAGGCACGCTCCGCCAGACAGCTTGTGCGAACACGTACCCCGGCCGGGCTGAATTGCTGGCGGCAACACAAACGTTTTGCACCTCGCGCCCTCGCAGGCGCACAAATTATTGGGGGACATGATGAAAAGAACATTGCTGTTGGTAATGTTATCGCTCGCCTGCGGCGCAGTCGTCGCCGCGCAGACGCACAAAGGGCACACTTCGGCCACGGCCGCCGGCGACGCATCCGCGAATGCCGCCAACTCGCAGGGCGAACTTGCTGCGGGCACGCGCGTCGCCGCGCAGTTGCAGCAGACGCTCGACGCGCGCAAGGCCCACGTCGGCGATCAGGTTGTGCTGAAGACGACCGAGGCCATCAAGCAGCACGGGCGGACGTTGGTGCAGAAGGGCGCGCGTCTCGTCGGGCACGTAACCGAAGTGCAGCAGCGCGCAGCGCGCAACGGCGAGTCGCGCATCGGGCTTCTCTTTGATCGCCTTGAGAGCGGCGCGCTCTCAACGCCCATCTCGGCCACTATCACTTCGATCACGCAGGCGTCGGCGCAGACAAGCGTGCTGGACGACGAAACGCTGATAGATTCGAGTGCTTCGGGCACGGCGACCGCGCGTGGCAACGCCGGCACGAGCAGCGGCGGCGGCTTGCTCGGCGGCGTCGGCAACACGCTCGGCGGTGTGGTGGGCGGCGCGACGAACACGGTTGGCGGCGTCGCCAACACGACGACGGAGGCTGCGGGGCAAGTGGTGTCGGGCACGACCACAGCGGTCGGCAACACGGCGAGCGGTGTCGGTCGCACGGTCAGGGGCTTGCGCATTTCGCAAGCGACCAGCGCCTCTGTGGCGGGCGGTTCGACGCTCTCGCTCACGGGCAGCAACCTGCACCTTGAGAAGAACACCACGTTCAATCTCACGCTCAACGAGTCGGTCAACGTCGGGCGCGCGAACTAAAGATCGACCACGACAAGTCGGGCGGACAGCCCGCGCACGAGGCGACGATCGTGAGTTTGGCACTCACGTCGTCGCCTCGTGCTTTCCGCATCAGGCGGGAGCAGCATATTGCCGCAACAGCAGGGCGCGCGTTAAAGTAACGCGACGTTTAGCAAACGCATTTCAGCTTCGGAATGAGCATGAGTCGTCATCACGACAGACCGGTAGGCACAGGGCGCGCGCGTACAACCGCGTCCGATCAGGAAGTGCTGGCGCGTTTGCGCGCCATCGTCGGCGCGGAGCATGTGCTGGTGGACGCGGACAAGGTTGAGCCTTACGCGCAGGATGCGGTGAAGGAGAAGTTTCCGCCCGAAGCGGTCGTGCTGCCGCAGACGACCGACGAGGTCGCGGCCGTCATGCGTCTGGCCAACGAGCGGCTGTTTCCCGTCACGGCGCGCGGCGGCGGCGTGGGCTACACGGGCGGCGCTGTGCCGGTGGACGGCGGCATCGTCATCGGCACGGATCGCATGCACCGCATTAGAGAGATCAATGTGGACGATGCTTACGTCGTGACCGAGCCGGGCGTAACGACCTACGCGCTGCAACAGGCGGTCGAGCAGCACGGCCTGTTCTACCCGCCTGACCCTGCGTCCTACAAGAACTCTTTCATCGGCGGCAACATCGCTGAGAATGCGGGCGGCATACGCTCTGCGAAGTATGGCGTGACGAAGCATTACGTGCTCGGGCTTGAAGTCGTCACGCCCACAGGCGAGATCATTCGCACGGGCGGACGCACGAGCAAGAACGTCGTCGGCTTCGATCTGACAGGTCTCATCTGCGGCTCCGAAGGCATGCTCGGCATTATTACCGAAGCGACGCTGCGTTTGCTGCCCCTGCCCGGCGCGACGCGCACCGTGCGCGCCACCTTCAAGACGATGACTGCGGCGTGCGCCTGCGTCCCGCGCTTCAATCACGCGCGCGTCGTGCCGGTGGCGATTGAAGTTCTGGATCGCAACGCGATCCGCGCCGTCGAAGCCGAGTTCGCCTTCGGGTTGGACAAGGACGCGGGCGCGCTGCTGCTCGTCGCGGTTGACGGCGAGCCGGCAGAGGTGGCGCGCGCGGCCGAAATCGTCGAACAGGTGATGCGTGCGGGCGGCGGCTACGACGTGCTTGCCGCCGCGACACGCGCGGACGAGGAAAAACTCTGGGACGTGCGCCGCGCGCTCTCGCCTGCGATCAAGAAGTTCGGCACGATGAAGTTTAACGAGGACGTGGTCGTGCCGCGCTCGCGCGTGCCCGAGTTGATCGCACGCGTCGAGGCTATCGGCGCGGAGTTCAACACGTTCGTCGTCAACTTCGGGCACGCGGGCGACGGTAACATTCACGTCAACTTCATGTGCGACCGCGACGATGCGGCGGCGATGCAGCGCGCCCGCGCCGCCGTCGGCGCAACCTTCGCCGTCGCCGTCGAACTTGGCGGCACAATCAGCGGCGAGCACGGCATCGGCTACGTCAAAGCGCCCTACATCGAGATGGCGCTCGGCGCAGCCACGATTACCGCGATGAAACGCATCAAGCACGCGCTCGATCCAAACGGCATTCTGAATCCGGGCAAGATGTTCATGTGATAAAAGCAGCGCCGAGTGACAAGCGACAAGTTAAAGACTTGGCCGCCGGCCCGGCACTCGACACCTGTCACTCGGCACTCACTCTTATGCTTTCTGTTCTCATTGAACTGCAACGCTTGAAGCGGCTCGACCGGACGGGTTGGGTGCTGCGCGGACTTGCGCCGGGCGCTGAGTCGGTGGGCGCGCACACTTATGGCGTGGCCATTACGGCGATGCTGTTGGCGGACGAGGTGCGGGCGCGGGGCGGCGCGCTGGATGTTGAGCGCGTGCTGCGGCTGGCGCTCATACACGATTGGGCGGAGACGCGCATGGGCGATCTGCCGCGCACGGCCGCAGAGTATTTCGGCGCGGCGGCAAGGCAGCGGGCCGAGCGCGCGGCGTTTGACGACATGGTCGCAGCCTTAGGCGCGGCGCTCGGGCGCGAGTACAGCGCGTGGCATGAAGAGTATGAGACGCGCGCGAGCGTGGAAGCGCGCTTGGTGAAGGCGGCGGACATTATCGATCTGCTCGCGCAGGCGTTCGTGTTCGAGCGCGCGGGCGCACGCGGATTGGATGAGTTCTGGGCGGCGGCCGAGACGCGCGACTTCGGGTTGGAGGGGGTGGCGGCTGAGGTGGTGACGGATGCGCTGGCGGCGCTCGTGACGGCGCGGGCGGCGCTCGATGAACGTGGGCGCGAGGATCGTTGATGAACGTTCTGCGGCGGGCGTGTGCGCTCGCGTTAAGCAGCGGGTGGCTTGAATCTCTGACCGCGCACCTGTCGTGGCGCGGCGCGGCGTGGGGCGTCGGCCTCTTTGCGCTGACCTTCTCGTTGAGCCTCGCGGTGACGGCGTTGGTGCTGGTCAAATTGCCGGCCAACTATTTCAGCGCATCGCACAAGTTCGTGTTCTTCGCCGGTCGCTCGCCGGCCGTGCGCGTCCTTGGTTTGATCGGCAAGAACATATTGGGCGCGGTGCTCTTTGTGCTGGGCGTCATCATGTCGCTGCCGGGCGTGCCGGGGCAGGGCATCCTGACGATCCTGCTGGGTCTCATGCTGCTGGATATTCCGGGCAAGCACCGGCTGGAAAAAAAGATCGTCAGCCGCCCCAAAGTGCTACGCACGATCAACCGCATCCGCGCGCGCTACCACAAACCGCCCTTGACGCTCGACTAGCGCGCGCCCACATGCGCTAGCGCCGGGCTGCACGCGCTTCAGCCTGTGTCCAACCTGTCAACCCCTCGCGCAGCATGACGACCTGCCGAAAACCAAGTTCGGCCATGATCTGTTGCGCCGCGCGTCCCTTGCCATCGTCCGTGCAGTGACCGCAGTCGGCATAGACGACGACCCGCTTGTTCGATGGCTGCAACTCGTTGGGCGCGCGTATGCCCAACTCGTCGAGCGGGATGTTGAGTGCGCCGGGGATGTGCTGGCGGGCGAAGTCTGCGCGTGGCCGCACGTCAACGAGCAGCACCTGCTCGTGGCGCGCGAGCGCGGCGCGCAACTCGGCCGCATCGATGCTCGGCGGCTTGTTCGTCTGACCCTGTGCGCGATCATCCATCAGTTGCAGCGCCTGCCACACCTCTGATTCGTCGTCGTCGTTCAGTTGCCCGACCCACGCTTTAACGACCGCGCCTTTGTCGTCCACCACGAGCAGCGTCGGCGTGCCACCGACGCCGATGTTAGCCAGCGGCGCTTGGTACACGCCAGCTACGCTCAGCCCTAAGGCTTGCAGATAGCGTTGCGCTTCGGCGCTCTCTTCCGGAAAGACCGCGAGCAGTTTGGTGTCGGCCTGACGCGCGAGCGTCTGCGCGAGCCGTTGATAGAAGGGGGCGCTCTGCGTGCAGTAGCGACAGTGCGTGGAGAGGGCCAGCAGCACGGTGCGCCCCTGCTTGGCCCAGTCAACGGCGGGCAGCGTAGGGTGGCTGCCGATGAGGGCGGCCGGCTCAAGCGTGCCGCGCGGGCGGGGTGCAGGTGTGGGCGGGAAGAAGTGGCGTCTGATGGCGAGCGCGCCGAGCAACAAGGCCAGCGTGATGATGGCGATGTTGGCACACAGTTCGATTCTCTTAGGGTTAATGAGGCGCATGAATTTAGCGTGGCTGAGGTAAGTGCAGGTGCTTAGGTGAGGTGCGTCGCCGGGCTTAACCCGGCGACTCGTTCTCGGTGAACTGCTCCGGGTGCTTCACGCGCCCCTTGCCGCGCTCGATCACGAAATAGAAGGTCAACTTGCCGCGAATCGGCACGGCCTTGCCGCCGATGGTCGCGGGCTTGAACTGCCACTGACGCACGGCCACCGCCACCGCTTCTTTCGTGAGCGCGTCCGGCGATTCCAGCACTTCCGCTTGCTTGACGCTGCCCTGCGCGTCCACGTCTATTTGAGCGACGGCGACGCCCTTTGCGCGGCGCTGGCGCGAGGCTTCAGGATAATCGGGCAGCACCAGCTTGACGGCGTATTTCCGCAGCGTCGCTTCGGTGACGACGACGTAGCGCGGCGTCTGCGCACGCGCCGGCACGAGGGCGCACGCCAGCACGAGCGCCCCGAACAGCGACCGGCGCAACCAACTGTGTGCGATGTTCATAAGCTTTACTCCTTGTCTTTAAGCCTGTAGCGGTGTCGGCTAGCGCGGCTCGTCTTTAAGGCGTTTTGCTTTTCGGTATGCCGGCCAGCGTCCCTTCGGAGAGCGCGCGCAGGGCCGTGCCGAGCATCTGCTCCTGTTTGAGATTCAGCACGGCCGCCTCCGTGCCCTGCGGATCGACGGCGTAGAGTTGTCGTATGGCGGCGCTCGCGTGTTCGTTGTTCATCCCGTAGAGCGTGAACTGAAAGGCCCGCCCGCCAACCTCAACCGTCTCTGCCCAACGCACGGGCCGGGCCGGCGCGCTGTTGAGCGCCTTGATGGCCTCGTTGAGCAACTGTAGCCCGATGGCGGCGTCGCCGCGTGCGGCCTCGCCGGCCAAGGCGAACAGCAGTTGTGGCTGGCGCGGGTCGTCGAGCCGGCGCACGTCCTTCAGAGCGGCGTTGATGGCCTCATCGGTGCGGTCGCGGGCGGTCGTCTTATTGCGCGCGCGCGCAACGGCCAACCAGAGCAGGGCGCGTTCGATGCCCGGCGCGAGTTTGCCGGCGGCCTCTTCCGCCGCATCGAGCGCGCCGCGTTCCAACTGTTTGTAGGCGGCGGCGGCGACGATCAAGTTGAGCACCTTACCGCGCACCGTCAGGTCTCGGACGCGCTCGGCGACGATGCGTGCGTGGGCGAAGTCGCTGGCCGCGCACAGCCCGTTAGCGAGCATGACGGCCTGCTGGTCGTGCGCCACCTGCTCGTGGATGGTGTCCACCTCACGGAGCGTATCGTCAAAGGTGTAGTTCTCATCCGGCGCGAGTTCGTCATAGGCGGACGCTTGCGTGAGCGTCTGCGGCACGTCCGGCGTCAATCCCTGAAGCACGGTCGTAAAGCGCGGTGCTAGTTCAGGGGCGAAGCGCTGTGCGTGCGGCAGCAGTTGGTAGGCGGTGACGTAATAGAGTTTCTGTTGCTGCGGGTCTAAGACGCGGCGGGCGAGGATATCGGCGGCCGTGCTGAGATAGGCGCGCACGGCCGTCTCCGACACGTTTGGCCGCGCCAGTCCCAAGTTGATCGCGCCGACGCCGCCGATAGATTGCATGATAAACGCACCTTGATCCTCAAGCTCCTGATTCATGAACGGCGCGGTGAACACATAGACGCCAAATTCCATCAAGGTCTGGCCATCTACTGCCGGCTCGTTCGCCAGGCGGCTGAGCGTCGTCAGGTACAACTCGTCGGCCTGCGGCTCTGACTGGCGGCGCAGCCGGAGCAGAAAGCCGACCATCTGCCGCGATGCGCCCGCGTGCAAACTGCGCGTGGCGAACTCGACCGCGTCCGACACCTTGTTCGCGGCGAGCAGATTGTTCGCCGCCCATTGATTGGCGAACGCGCGGTCGGCGGCGGACGTGGCGGTCGCGGCGAAGGTGCGGGCGAGCGTGGCGTCGCGGCGCGCAACGGCCGCGACGATGATGGTGCGCAGTTCGAGCAGCTTGCCCGCCGACAGCTTGGGGCTGTTGCCGGTGTCGTCGGCTCTCAGCGTGTTGAAATACTGTTGCGTGATCTCGAAGATGTGACGGGCATAGGGTGCATCATAGGCCCAGAGCAGATCGCCCATGCCGAGCAGCGTGCGAATCTTCGGCTCGGCATCGTGGAAGGCTTGCGCGCGTTCGGCGAAGCCTTGTACGCGCAGCAGCGCCGTCCGCCGCTGTTGCTCTAAAATTTCACTGCGCGAGTTGTTAGTGGAGAGCTTGTCACGAGACGAGGTGGGCGAGAACTTCTGCGCGGCTGCTGGTTGTTGTTGGGCGAGGCAGGTGGGCACGAGCAGGAACAGCAGCGGCAGACCAGTCCGCGCCAGACATCTGCGCGAGATACATCGAACGGGCTTCATGTCCTCTCCTTCTGTGGCGGGCCGCACCCGGCGAATTGATTGCCCGCTTGGGCGCGTAACGGCACGGCCGGGTTTCGTTCTCTTTACGCGCCCGGCCGGCACTCGTCGTCTATCTGTGAACGTGACAAATGACTGCTGCGCGGCGAAGAATGGCGAAACGCATTCAACGCACGCGCGCCAGCCGATCTGTCCGATTAGAACTGCTTGTTAACCGTGTGCGACGGAGGGTGGGACTTAAATGATAAGTCCGTCGCACGATTTTTGGGAGCAGACATTACGCCCGCGCACAAAGGTCATAGTGCACGTGGTTCCGAGCCCTTCGTTGTAGTTGGCGCAACCGGGCGAGCCGTCGTCTAAGGTGAGGCATTTGGAATGGCATTCATCGCCCTGCTGGGCGGAAACCGGTGTGGTCGGCAGCGCGTAGACGCCGACGGCGAGCACGCCTAGGGCAAGCAGTTTGACGAGCAATCGTCTTCGCATCTTTTCCATCTCCTTTTGGGTTGAGGCTCAGGGAAGGACTGTGTGACGCAGACCGTGCGTGGGCCAAATGGGTCAGGAGAATCTGCGCGTGGCTGAATCACCGTGCTCCTCTGTGCTTAAAGGGTTGGCCGCTACTGGTTGAGTCTCTAGGGGAACTCGCCAGCATGAGGACGAGGCAACAGGCGCATGGTATATGTGGGCTGTAGGGCTGTCAATACAATACTTACTTCGGCTGCTGAACTTAGTTGGGGGTTCGGCTTTCGTCGCCCTGTGGCGGCCGACGGGCCCGCGCCGCCGCGCGCGCCGGCCCGTCGGCCCGTGCGCCGCGCAAGCGTTGCGTTGACAAGGCCGCACCTGTTTGTTAGCTTCCTTCGATAAATAAATCTGCGCCGGAGTTGGGTTTGTTAGTTGTGGCTTCAGTGATGGCCGGCGCTCCTGAACTTGTGATGATCAAGCAGCGCGCGGCGCGTCAAGTGTCGGGTCAACGTCTAACAATCATTCTGGTCGTCGCGCTCTGGGCGCTGACTGCTGGTGGGTGCAGCCACTTCATCAAGAATAAGGTGAGCGTCGCGCCGTTTCTGCCGCCGAAGGTGGACGCAGACACGCCGCAGTTGATCGCCGAGATCAATCGGCTCGCGCAGGTGCGCTCTCTGCGCGGCAAGGTCGATCTACAGTTCCTCGATAACTCGTTCGCCCGCTGCGGCATCGTCGAGAAGTACCGCACGTCGGAAGGCAATCTGACGCTGCAACGGGACGGGCAGATTTACCTCTCCATCAACGCGCCGTTCGGCATCAAGATCGCGGAGATGGCCTCCGACGGGGCGCACTTTCAGGTCGCAGTTTACAAGGGCGACGAGAAGTACCAACGCTTCGTGCAGGGGACGAACAACGCGGTCTACCGGCGTTTGGGCGGCGATACGAGCGAGGTGGATTGCGGCGGCGGGCAGAAGAAGGATGCGGCCATGCAGCAACGCGCGGTCGGGGCCATATCGAGTCTCAGACCGCAGCACCTGACGGGCGCGCTCCTCGTCGCACCCGTTGACGGCGCACAGTCGGAACTGCTCTACGCGCGCAGCGAGGCGTTCGCCGAAGTCGCGGACGAGCGCGTGAACGCGAAGAAGGGTGCGCGCGTCGTGCGCAGCTATTACGCGCTCGACGAGATCGCGCCCGCGAGCGGCGGCATCGCGCATCTGCTGCGCCGCTTCTGGTTCGACCGCTCAGAGCAGTTGCGGCTCGCACGCGTCCAGACCTATGACCAGAACGGGCAACTCATCACGGACGTGGTTTACAACAACCCGCGCCCGTTCGGCGCGGACGGCAAGTACGTGCTGCCGGCCGACATCGAGTTGACCCGCCCGCAGGATCGCTACGCCATCCGCATCAGCTATCAAACGCCGGCCGAGGTCAAGATCGATCAGCCCTACGACGCCGACATCTTTGTACTCGAAAACAAGTCGCACTTAACCGAAGTTGATCTGGACAAGAAAGAATAGAGGTCAGAGGTTAGAGGTCAGTAAAAACCTGTTCTGCTAATCTCTGACCTGCAATCTCTAACCTCTGTTTTCATGGAGAGCCTTGTAACCAATAACATCCGGCAGCGACCTTTGCGGGCGCTGGTGAGCGTGGTGGGCGTGGCGCTGGGCGTGTGTCTGGTGATGCTCTTTACCGGACTGTCGCGCGGCATGTCGCGCGATGTGCAGCGGCGCTCGTCGAACGTGCGCGCCGAAATTCTCTTTACACGTCCGGGCGGGATGGATTTGACCTCTTCAACGGCGAGCCTGAGCACGAAATACGCGGACGAGTTGTTGAAGATAGACGGCGTGGCGGCGGCCGTGCCGGCGATCCGCTACGTCTTTCAGAGCGGCAGCGGGTTTGGCTTTGAGCAGGTCGAGGGCGTGGACTGGCCGCCCTACGCGCAGATGAACGGGCTACAGATCGTCGCGGGGCGCGCGCCGTCGGCACACGACGAAGTGATCATCGACGAGACGAAAGCGGGCGGCGGCAAGTACAAGGTCGGCAGCGCCGTCAGTCTGTTTGGCGGCGAGCCTTACCGCGTCGTGGGCATCTACGCGCCGGAGGCTGAAGCGCGTGTCAAGGCGACGCTCGCCGCCATGCAGGACGCGCTCGAAGCGCCGGGCAAGTGCTCTTACATTCTCGTCAAAGTGCGTGACGGCGAAGACCCGCTCAACATCGCGCGCCGGATCGACGCGCAACTGCCCGGCAACAAGATTCAACTGACGCGCGACGTGATGACGAACATCGAGAAACAGATTCCATATCTCGGCGTCTTTCTGCGCGCGCTCGTCGTGCTGGCGGCCATCGTCAGCGCGCTCGTCGTCATGCTGGCGATGTACACGACCATCACCGAGCGGACGCGCGAGATCGGCATGCTCAAGGCGCTCGGCGCATCACGCGCCTATATCGTCGGGGTGATCGAAAAAGAGGCGTTCCTGATCAGCCTGCTCGGTCTGATCGTCGGCTTCGTCGTCTCTTTCGCCGCCGGATTTTTAATCCACCGCATCTATGGTCTCATATTTGAATACGGCTGGCAGTGGGCGTTGGCGGCGGCGCTTATCGGCATCGGCGGCGGCGTGCTCGGCGCGCTCTACCCGGCACTGCGCGCCGCCAATCTCGACCCCGTGAGCGCTCTCTCTTATGAATAACAGGTCAGGAGTCTACAGAGTCTAGAGCGCGCGGAGTCGAAAGAGTCAAATGCAGTTGGCCTCTGGACTCGCTGGACTCTCTGACCTCCGCACGCTCCAGACTTTCTTATATGAAAACGATTCTGAAGGCTGAGAATTTAGAGAAGGTCTATCGCGTGGGCACAGTGGATGTGCCGGCGCTCAGGGGCGTGTCGCTCGACGTGGAAGAGGGTGAGTTTCTGGCCATCATGGGGCCGTCGGGCTGCGGCAAGTCAACGCTGCTGCACCTTCTGGGCGGGCTGCTCACGCCGACGCGCGGGCGCATTGTGATCGACGGCGAGGACGTGACTGCCTCATCCGATGCCAAACGCACGGACATGCGCCGCCGCAAGATCGGCTTCGTCTTTCAACGCTTCAACCTCTTCCCGACCCTGACGGCCGAGGGCAATCTACGCTTGGCCGAGCGGATTCATGCTGGCGGCGACAGTAATGACGCGGCCGCGCGCCGCCGCGAAGTCCTCAGTCTCTTGCAACTCGAAGGCAAACTGCACCATAAGCCTTCCGAGTTGTCGGGCGGCGAGCAGCAGCGCGTGGCGCTGGCGCGCGCCGTCGTCACCCGCCCGGCGCTCGTTCTGGCTGATGAGCCGACCGGCAATCTCGATTCCGAGAACTCGGCCATCGTCCTGAACATGTTTCAGGAGATGAACTATCGCTTCAACCAGACCATCATCATGATCACGCACAACCCGGAAGCCGCCGCCATGTGTCGGCGGATCGTGCAGATGCGGGATGGCCAAATCGTTGCGCCGGGCAGCGGGATACAGCTATAATCGCAAGCGGCAGACAGGTGGACACGGGCGCGGGCCGTTTGCGGGCTGCTCCTTCGCCCACCTGTTGCTTTAGCGGCGGACATTTTGCGAACGGTTGTAAACGGTGGCTTCTATCGTCAAAAAGGTTGTTTTCTGGACTTACGGGCGCAGCACATGGCAGTACGACGTGCTCTGCGCGCTCATTCTGGCTTTCATCTTTCTCACGCCGAAAAGCTGGTTCGCAAGCGAACTGCCACGCCCGACGGGGCATCAAAACGTTCCTGCGGCAAGCACTGTGCTGCTCACTTGGCCGGCCGGAGACGCGGCCCCTCCCCCCGATACATCAGAGGTCGAACGGCGCGTGCGCCAGTTGGCGGGCCGCAGCGATGTACGGGTGCGTGGGGTGCAGCCCCTGCGGGACGCGGCGGGCACATTGATTGCCTATCAGGTTGACATCGAATAGCTGTTCATTATAATCGCCCGATGTTTTTGCCGGCATTATTGGCCGTTGACCGGGCGCAAGGTCAAAGTTTCCCCTATTTCTTGAAGGAGTCAGCATGAAGAAGTTCTTAACGCTTGGCCTCGCCGTTATTATGACCCTCGTGGCGACCACCGCAGCCCCCACGCCGGCCAGCGCGCAGAGCGCCGGCCTCGTCAGTTCCATCATCAATCGTATGGAGCGCAACCGGCGCGATCTGAAATCGCTCCGCTCCTCGATCAGCATGGAGAAGTACGACGCGCAGATCAAAGATACGGACAAGCGCACGGGCACGCTGCTCTACATTCCGGGTGCGGGCACCAGTCAGGCTGTGCGTGTTGATTGGCGCAGCCCGCAGGAGACGCTCGCCGTCGTGGACGGCAAATACACGCTCCTGCGCTCGCGGCTCAAACTCGCCTACGTCGGCGACGCAAATTCAAGCCGCAACAAGGTGAGCGGCGTGCTCGGCTTCGGGCTTAACGTCTCGCAGGCGCAGCTTAAGACCGCGTTCGACACGCAGTATCTCGGCGAAGAGGGCTTGTGGGGCGGCGTCCAGACATCGCACCTGAAGCTCGTGCCGAAGGGCAAGGCGGGCTACAACTACGCCGAAGTCTGGGTGGACGGCAACGGCATGCCCGTGCAGACCAAAGTGGTCGAAAAGAACGGCGACGCGACGACCGTGCGCCTGATGGACGTGCAGCGCAACGTCCAGCTTTCCAAAAACGACTTCAGACTCGACCTCGGCGCGGACATCAAGAAGGTGCGCGGCTAAGCCGGCGCAGGAAAACTACGACAGTTGGAAGGGTTCTGGCTCCCATAGGCAACCGGAACCCTTTCGCTGTTTGTGGCCACCGCCAGCTATCGCGCACGTCGCTCCGGCGCTTGCCTTCAGGCGCGCACATTGCGTATCTTCTTGCGGCTAGTACGCGATGGAGAAGGGTTCTAACAAGGCTGGTTGCCGCCCACATTGGTCATGCGTCGGCTCCCTTAGGCAAACGTAAACGTTCAGATGAAGAGCAGCAGTTTTCTCAAACTCAAACTGCGCGAGACGAAGATGATCGCGCGCGGGTTTGTCTCGGCCAAGCATCCGGTGCTGGCGCACGTCATCCCCATGCGGCGCTGCAATCTCGCCTGCGCCTACTGCAACGAGTACGACAACTACTCCAAGCCCGTACCCGTTGACGAGATGCGGCGGCGGCTCGACAAACTCGCCGACCTCGGCACGTCCATCATCACCATCTCCGGCGGCGAGCCGATGATGCACCCGCAGATTTTCGATCTGGTCGCGCACATCCGGCGGCGCGGCGTCATCGCCGGCCTCATCACCAACGGTTTTTATCTCACGCCGGAGAAGATCAGGAAGTTCAACGCCGCCGGGCTTGAATATCTACAGATCAGCATTGATAACGTAGAGCCGGACGAGGTCTCGAAGAAGAGTCTGCGGCTGCTCGACAAGCGTTTGCAGTGGCTCGCCGAGCATGCGGATTTTCACATCAACATCAACTCGGTCGTCGGCGGCGGGATCAAAAATCCTGAGGACGCGCTCCTCATCGGCCGGCGCGCGCTTGATCTGGGTTTCTCCGCCACGGTCGGCGTCATCCACGACGGGCAGGGTGAACTCAAGCCCTTGAGCGACCGCGAGCAGCGCGTCTATCGTGAGTTCAAAAAAATGAGCCGGCAGGAATACGCGCGGCTCGACTGGTTTCAGGAGAATCTCGCGGCGGGGCGACCCAATGATTGGAGTTGCCGCGCTGGCGCGCGCTACCTCTACATCTGCGAAGACGGCCTCGTGCATTACTGCTCGCAACAGCGCGGCAATCCCGGCATCCCGCTCGCGGCCTACACGCAGGCCGACATAGACCGCGAATACGTCACAGAGAAATGGTGCGCGCCCTACTGCACCGTCGCCTGCGCCCAAAAGACCGCGCTCCTCGACGACTGGCGCAACCTCCTGCGCCTCTACAGCGACTCGCTCCGGCAGTTCACCAAAGGCGGCGCTGCGCCGCCACCGACACAGACGCCCGTGCCCGCGCCCGGCTCAGCGCATGAACACACGCCGGCCGTTAAACCCGAAACCGTGCGTCAGGTCTTGAGCGCCGAGTAGCACGCTCCGACTCAACTTCGCTCCTGCTTGTTTGACCTGAAACGGCGGCCACTTGCTGGCCGCCGTTTTCACTTTGCGGGCGCTGGCTCCGACAGTTGGGCCATGCGCACACGCGCATGCTGGCAGCGTAAGTTAGCCGCAGACTGGACGCATAAATTCCCGGCCAGAAATTTACTGTACTCCGCGTGCGCTTCGGCGCGACGGTCAAGCGTGTCGAGCGCGTTGGCGATGTGGTACGCGAGCGCGTCGTCCTGTTCACCGGCGCGCTCGGCCGCGCGTAACTCCGCGAGTGCTGCCGGCCATTGTTGGGCCGCTGCGAGTTCCAACCCGAGCAACTTGCGTGTATGCGGGTCGTCGGCTAGGCGCAGTGCGGCGCGGTATTCGTCGGCGGCGCGCGCGTGTTGTTCGTGCAACTTCGCGCCACTTGCGCGTGCGAGGTGCGCGTCTAAGCTGCGGTAGTCGTGCCAGAAGTAGAGCGCAGCGAGCGCCAATAAAGCGGTCGCGTAAACGAGCGGCAGCAGCAGCACAGCCCGCGACCAGAGAGGGCGCGCCGCTAAGGTCGTCGGGCCGCTGCGCCAGAAGCGTGCGAGCAGGTAGAGCGGCAGGCAGGTGAAGGGCAGGATGAGTGTGCCGAGCGTCCACGCGGCGACCGCGTAACGCTTCAGCCCGCGCCGTTGCGCGTCCGCGAGGACGAAGGTCGAACAGAGGATCGCGCCTGCGACCGCCGCCGGCAGCAGCACGTCGAACAACTGCCCGACCGAGATAGACCAGCGCAGGCTCATAGGCGAATCAAGCGCCGGGCCGGCAACGGGCGGTGCGGGCGCAAGCGCCGCCGCATCATTTGGGCTGTATGGCTATGTCTGCGCCGACAGTGTGCAGCGTCATCGAACTTGAGAGACCGAGACCTGAGAGCCGGCCCGCCATCAACACGATCAGTTCGCCCTCCTGCGTGACGCCCGCTTCCAGGAGCGTGCGGTCGCCCGCGTGGATCATGTCTTCAGTCGTCTCGGCGCGCACACAGACCACCGGCTCGACCGCCCAGATGAGCGCCAACTCGTTCTGCACTTCGCGCGAGTTCGTCAGCGCAATGATGCGTTGCGCGGGGCGGAGCGCCGATAACCTGCGCGCCATCAAACCTGACTCGGTGAAGACTGCGATCACGCTCGCATCCATCTCGTCCGCCGCAAACGCCGCCGCCTCGCAGAGCGCACGACTGACGCGCCCCGTCTGTTTGCCGATCCATTTCGTGATCGCGCTCGACCCGGTCGGCCGTCCCGTCTCGGCCGATTCGATGATGCGCGCCATCGTCGCCACGGCCGCCACCGGATAATGGCCCGATGCCGTCTCGGCCGAGAGCATGACGGCGTCCGTGCCGTCCCAGACGGCGTTGGCCACGTCCGATGCTTCGGCGCGCGTCGGGCGCGGCTCGTTGATCATTGATTGGAGCATCTGCGTTGCGGTGATAACGAACTTGTCCGCGTGGTTCGCCTCTTCGATGATGCGCTTTTGATAGACGGGCACTAGCTCCACGCTCGTCTCGACGCCGAGGTCGCCGCGCGCGACCATCACGCCGTCGCTGACCGCGATGATCTCGTCCAGATGATCAATCGCTTCGGCCTTTTCGATCTTCGCCACGAGCGGTTGCTTGCCGCCCGCAGCCTTGATCGCGGCCTTCGCCTCGGCGCAATCTTCGGCGCGGCGCACGAACGAGAGCGCGATGTAGTCCGCGCCCTGCCGCACGGCCCATTGCAGATCGCGCCGATCCTTGTCGGTCATCGAAGGGATCGGCAGCGCGACGCCGGGCAGGTTGATGCCCTTACGTTCGTTCAGCACGCCGCCGTTGATGATGCGGCAGATCACGTCCGTCTCGGTCGTGCGCTCGACGTGCAGTTCAAGCGCGCCGTCGTCTAAGAGTATGCGCGCGCCCGGTCGCACGTCGCGCGCAAGCCCAGCGTAGTTGGTTGAAACCTCGTGCGCGTCGCCCGCCACCGAGCGCGTCGTCAGCGTAAAGAGCGCGTTCTCTTCGAGCGTGACGGGTTGCCCGCCCTTGAGTACGCCCGTTCTGATCTTCGGGCCTGACAGATCGACGAGCACGGCAAGCGGGCGCTTCATGCGTTCGGCGGCGGTGCGGGCGCGGCGGATCGTCTCGGCGTGCTCCTCCTGTACGCCGTGCGACATGTTGATGCGGACGGCGTTTGCCCCGGCGGCGAGTAACGCCTCAAGCGTGGTCGGCTCGCGCGACGCAGGCCCGAGCGTAGCCAGTATCTTTGCTTTCCTCACAATGGACTCCCCGGAGTGCAGAGGTCAGAGGTTAGAGGTCAGAGGTCAGTAGTAGAAAAGTTTTGACTGACCTTTGACCTCTCCTGTCAGTTCGTTGCCAGCGCCGTCTGGACGGCGGTTTCGAGCGCGGTGGCGGAGGCGCTGTCGTAGCCGACGAAGCGTTTGACGAGCCGGCCGTTGCGGTCGAAGACGTAGGTCTGCGGGATCGCGTCCGTATCGGCAAAGACGAGTTGGGTCATCCCCTCATCCGGGTAGCCGAGCGGGTACGAGATGCCGAACTCCTGTACGAAGCTGGCCACTTTCGGCCGGTCTTCGTCGCCGCCGACGTTCAAGCCGACGATGTTCAAGCCCCGCGCGCCGTAACGCTTTTGCAGCGCAATCAGGTGCGGCACTTCTTCGCGGCACGGCGGGCAATAGGTGGCCCAGAAATCGAGCACCAGCACCTTGCCCTTGTACTCCGAAGCGCGCACGCGCCGGCCATCGAGCATCGTCCAACTCTGCGCGCCCGCCTGCGGCGCACTGGCGGCCGGTGCGCCGCCGCCGGGCGCGTGCGCGGCCGAGACGGGCGGCAAGGGCGGCGACGTGCGCGGTTGCACGGGGCCGCGCGGCGTGTCGGTCTTGCCGGCGGCGTCCGCCGGCGTCGAGTTGTTCGCGGTCGTCGAGTTGTTGTTAGTGCAAGCGATGGCGAGCGCGAGCCAGAGCACGCCGAGCGACGCGCTTAGCACAGAGCGCCGCTTGCGCAGGTGAACCATGCATGAATCCATGTGCCCGAAACTCCTGTACGGGGATGATGGCGGCATTCTACAACAAAGGTGGAAGAACGAAGGAATCGATTCCTTTGGTTCTGTGGTTGGACTTCAACTGCTTGAGAGGAAAGCCCGGCTTGGGCGCTGGGCTTGGGATGTGTTCCTCGTTCCCGGTCAGTATTTTGTAAAGATTAAGAGAGGCGGACAACCGCCCGCCGAGCAGCTAATAGGTCGGCGGGCGGTGGCATTTTATTAACGCTTCAATACACCGGCGATTCAATCTTGTTCGTCCGTCCCGGCGGTCTGCTGGCCCGTCTCTTCGGCGGTGGGCCGCTCGTCGTGCGCGGGCACGCGGTAGTCTTCGTCGGCCCAGTGGCCGAAATCAAGCAGCTTGCAGCGTTCGGAGCAGAAGGGGCGGTGCGGGTTGCTCTGCCAGTCGGTCGGCTTCTTGCAGGTTGGACACAGCTTCATGGTCACTACTAAAACGAAGCGGCAAAAGCGAACACGCTGAAAGCGCCACTTTTGCCTGCGGTCGTTTCGCCCTCCTTGTTTTTAAGCCCGTCAGTCCGTCGCTAAGCCGGGCGGGTGTTTGAGCAGAATCTTGCGGTCAACAAACTCGATCATACCGGCGCGGCGCATGTCATTCAAGCGCACGGTCACGCTCTTAGCAAGCGCCAGACTCTAGCACAGTAAGGGCCGCATTGCTCACCAGCAGCCAGCGTATTCACGGCGGTCTTCGCGGCAACCACCACCATCGCTGCATTCGTACCAGACCCACCAATACTCGGTGCATTCATAACCGCCACCGCCACTGTCTCCGCCACCGCCGGTATCGCCGCCGCCACCAGTCGGGGTGGGCGAGGGCGTCGGGGTTGGCGCGGTACATCCGGGCGGATAATGCCAAGTAGAGACTGCCGGGCCGCCATCAGGGGGCGGAGGTTCAGGGGCGCAGATCGCACAGGCGGTCGGTTGGGGTGACGGACATGGCAGCGGCGTGGGCGTTGTTGTAGGCGTGGGTGTCGGTGTGGGCGTCGGCGTTGGGGTTGCTGTGGGCGTGGGCGTCGGGTTGGCATCGGGCGCGGGGCACGGGTCTAGAAAAAATTCTGGACACTGCGTGCCGAAGTCATCATTACAAGGTAGGTCTTCTTCGTAAACCAAACTGCATACACCTCTGCGATCACTACACGCTGCGGATGTGATAGTTCGGGCCGTGCCTAGACAGCAAGTGTAGAAATCATCTCTGTATTTGCTGCAAGGCGAGCTGGGACAGCAAAGACCAGCTTGTAACAAAGCATCAGCAATAGCTCCACTACTCTTCTCTGGAGAAAAATTTACCGGCAAGAAAGCTGCCGGTAAGAAGGGAGCTTGCAGTTTGAAAACAGAGTCTGGCGAACGGCTTGATGCAAATTTCATCGCTGTAACGCTGCCCTTCTTTCCGTCGTCCGCGCAAGGGCCATTTACTAATTGCGGTTGGTGAATATTGACGGGTAAGCCTTCAAGGGTATGAAAACCAGTCCCATCTCCAAAGTTAATTTGCCCAAATATCAACCGCACCTTCTTAGGTTTATCTTTCGGAATATTTTTCTTATGCACAAACCGCTCCCATCCTTGTTGCAGTTGTTGTGGGATTTTGAAGGTGTAGCTTTCACCCGGTCTAATAGGCACATCGTCAAACTCTAGCGGAGCATTGTAATCTACTAATTCGATCCTGCCATAGCGTAAGGAGAATCCCATATCATGATTTGTGTCAGACTTAATCTCAGGCATTACTATGGCCAAGTCCAAAAAGTAGATCGGCTTAGCTGAAGTATTAGTCACCTCGACCTCTAGATCACGCACCCATTGTTCGTTGTTCAAGTTCTTAACTTTAATTTTCAGCGGTAGGTGTTCAGGTATTTTAGCTTCAAACACGCGCACCTGCTGTGCTGTTAGCCCCGCGCCTTCTTGGCGCGCCGCCGCCATCTCCTGCGTGGTCGGTGGTTGCCCAAGCTGATCTTGGCGGCGCAGCACCCGCACCAACTGCTTGGGCTGAACGTTGCTCTGGCTGTAGCTGCGGCGCGGGGCGCTTGTCAGGGTTGCTGAGGTAATGAGTAGGGTCAGCAGCGTGAATGTCATCTGCTTGTAGCTGAGCATGAGGTGTTCCCTTCCATCAGCGTGAGGGAAGATGATTACGTGGGGCAACTGCTCAAACTGTTTCGCTCAGACGGTCGCCAGCCCCGGCGGATGTTTGAGCAGGATCTTGCGGTCAACAAACTCGATCATACCGGCGCGGCGCATGTCGTTCAAGCGCACGGTCACGCTCTCGCGCGTCGAGCCGACGATGGACGCGATCTCGCGGTGCGGCAGGGTGAGATCGATGAGCACGCCCTCGGGGCCGTGCTGGCCGTAGCGCTCCGAAAGTTCGACGAGCAGTTTCTCCAAACGCGCCGGGATCGGATCGAGCGCGAAATCGGCGACGCGCCGCTCCGTGCGGGAAAGTCGTTGACCGACCAGACGGAAGGTGTAATCATAAAGCTCGCGGCTCTCCCCCATTGCACATCTGAACTCGTCCACCGGGATACGCAGCAGGCGCGCCTGTTCGTAAGCGACGGCGCACATCTGGCGCGCGCCCGACCCGTAGAGCGCAAACTCGCCAAAGAGCGCGCCCGCCGGCAGGATGTCAATGACCGCCTCGCGGTGGGTGTGGGCTTCGAGGTAGCAGAGTTTGACCCGCCCGCGCGCGATCAGATAGAGCGCATCGGGCGTGTCGCCCGCGCGATAGACGAAGCGGCGACGGCGCATGTCCAGCCCCGTGGCGACCGAGGCGAGGCGCTGAAGCACAGGCTCGGGCAAGCGCGGGCCAATCTCGGATTGGCGTATAATGTTGGCGCGATCTGGTACGCTGAGATCGCAGGCGCGACGTTGCAACATGGGAGTTAATGCTCCTCAGAGCTTCGAGATATGGTGGTAAGCTGGCGTTAGTTTTTCCAGTGGCGCGCACGAGCAGAGAGCGCGTCGGGCTGCGTGGTGACCAAAGCGGGTTCGCTAAAAGGAATCAGCGTGCGAGGAGATCAGCACAGACCTGACGGCAGACGACTTTTTAGCTTGATTATTCGGACACGTTCTATAAGGATGCAGGCGTGCTGTTGACGAACGCGAGCGAACGGTAACCGTCCTTGGTAAAACGCACTCTAGCATGAGCTAGTCGCGGGGCGCAAGACTATTTCACCGGCGCGGATCGGGCCGGGCGGCAAGGGGCTATGTTAAGCAAGTTCAAAGTTCTGCTGGTGGATGATAACGCCGACAAGCGGCAGTTGTTGACCGTCGCGCTGGAAGCGGCCGGCTACGGCGTACACACGGCGACCGACGGCCGCGAGGGCCTCGCCGCCGTCGAGGCGCTGACGCCCGACCTCATCATCACAGATGTGATGATGCCCAACATGGACGGCTACGAGATGGCGCGGCGCGTGCGCGCCAACCCCGCTACCCGCTTCATCCCGATCATCATCCAGACCTCTGCGCGCGCCGCGGCCGAGGACGCGCGGCGCGGCGCGGAAGTCGGCGCGCTCGGCTATATCACCGACCCAACCGATCTGGGGCTTCTGCTCGCCCGCGCGCGCACGCTGCTCGACTTCAAAAACTATCTCGATTCCTGCGAAGAGGCCGCTTTCACCGACCATCTGACGGGGCTGGCCAACCGTCGCCGCTTCGAGCGCCAATTAGAACGCGAGGTCGCGCGCACGCGGCGCTACGGTCGCCCCTTCTGCCTGCTCCTGCTCGACATAGACCACTTCAAACACGTCAACGACACGCACGGGCATGATAGCGGCGACGAGGCTCTGCGCCGGCTCGCCAACACGCTCCAAGCGGGCACGCGCGGCATAGATATCGCCGCCCGCATCGGCGGCGAGGAGTTCGGGATCATCCTGACCGAAACCGACTGCCAGCGCGGTCTCGAAGTCGCCGAACGCCTGCGTCAGGAGGTTAAAGAGACGGATATCCCTGTGGCTGGGCACGTCACGGTCAGCATCGGCTTGGCCGAATGCACGACCGCCTTTGGCGATGCGCGCGAGCTATACACCGTCGCCGACGCCGCGCTCTACGAGGCGAAGCGCGCCGGGCGCAACCGCGTCCACTGCACCCCCAGCGCGCCGGACGCGAACCAGACGCCCGCGCTGGGCGTATCGTAGGAAGGGCTGAGGGCTGAAGCAGCAACTATTCAAGTTGATCGCTCCTGCTTTCGTCCCCGAGTCCTTAATTTGGAGGTGGCATGGCAGATTATCGAGATAAGTTGGACGAGTGGCGCGAGGCGGCGCGGCGTAAGGCGCGCGAGTTGGACGAGAAGTATAAGATCAAGGATCGGGTCGAAGAGGGCGCGCGGGTGGCGCAGGATGCGGCGCGCAAAGGGGCGGCGCGGGTGGCGAGCGAGGCGGAACGCGCACGGGCTGAAGCCGAACGCTTGGGCGATGAGTTCGAGGTGGGCGAGCGCGCCGATGAAGTGCGCGAGCAGGCGCGGCGCGCGGCCGATGATGCGCAGCGTGTGGCGCGCACGGCCGGCGAGACGATCAGGAATGCAGGGCGCGCGGCCGGCGAACGGGCGGGCGAAGTCTTTGGCGAGGCGAAGCGACAATATGGCCGCGCGGCACACGTCGTGGACAAGGGCGCGCGCGTGACGCGTTTGACGACGGCGACCGCCGCCGGTCTGTTCAAGGCTTACGATTGGGCGCGCGCGAATCCGAAGCACGCCGTCGTGCTCTCTTTCTCGCTCGCGGCGGGTTTGGGCGCGGGCGCGGCCTTTCCCGGACTCGACGCGGTGCTGCTTGGCGCACACCCGCACTGGCTCACACACTCCGCGCTGCCCGTCTGGGCCTTGCGCAAAGCGGGCGCGAAGTTCGACAGCTACCTGCACACGCGCGAAGAGTTGCTGGCGCAAGGTGCATTGACGGAAGCCGAGCGCAAACGCGTCGAGTTCGAGCGCGAGATCGTGCGCTATGTCGGCGCACCGCTCCTCGGCGCATTCAGTTGCGCGGCGGGGCTGACGATGTGGGCGCAGATTCTCCAACCGGGCACAATCGTCGGCGCGCCCATTGACTGGCTCATTGGCGGCAATCCGTTCCTGAGCGGCATCTGGCTCTTTGGCAACGGCGTCATCTGCTTCCAGCAGGGCTACAAGTTCTTTATGATCGCGCTCAAAGATCAGCAGGACGTGCATCGCATCGTGCGCGAGATCAAGGGGCTGCTGCCGGCCGCGGCGAGCGCGTGAAAAGTTTAGGGCGCGGCCGCAGCCAACGCACAGGCGGCGCGCGGGCATCTCTGTCGGTACAGGAGAAAAACAATGAACAGGCGTCTGGTCGTTCGGCTTATCGTCGCACTAGTCACATTCATGCTCGGCATCGGTAGCACGTTACTCTTCAACTACCTGCGCCCGTCGCCGCGCGTGAGTCCAGCCCTGCACGCGGTGACATTCACGTATCGCTTAAACCCCGGGCCGCACGCGCACGCGCCATGCGCGCACTTCGAGCCTACTTTTCAACCGGCATACGCGTGGACGCCCGATGCGCCACCGCCACCTCTGCCGCCCGCGCCCCCGCTGCGTCCGCGCCTGCGCCAACGCTGACGAGGTCAGCCGGCAT
>DASVQA010000078.1:0-69133 GCA_036389375.1 Pyrinomonadaceae bacterium
GCTTTACAAGGCGCTCGACATACAGAAGCGCGCGGTCGAGCCGCCGCCGATGAACGAGGAGATGCTCGGCGAAATCCAGCGCAACTACACAGACCGGATGCGCGCCGCGCTCGACACCACGGAGCAGGGCAAGCAGGCGTCTTACGCGGCCGTCGATGCGCTCAAGAAAGAGGTCATCGAATCGTACCCGGAAGACCAGCCCGACCGGCGCAAGATGGCCAAGCGCGTCTTCGACGATCTGAAAGAGACGATCTTCCGCGACGACATCCTGAACAAGCGGCGCAGACCCGACGGGCGGCGCTTCTCGGAGATTCGCCCGATTGATTGCGAAGTCGGCTGGCTACCGCGCACGCACGGCTCGGCCCTGTTTACGCGCGGCGAGACGCAGGCGATCGTGACCGCGACGCTCGGCACGAAAGAGGACGAGCAGTTCATGGACGATCTGGAAATGGGCGAGATCAAACGCCGCTTTCTCCTGCACTACAATTTCCCGCCCTACTCGGTCGGCGAAGTCGGCCGCTTCGGCTCGCCGGGCCGGCGCGAGATCGGGCACGGTGCACTCGCCCGCCGCGCGCTCGAACCCGTCCTGCCCGCCGATTCCGAGTTCCCCTACTCGCTGCGCATCGTCTCGGACATCACCGAGTCGAACGGTTCGAGTTCGATGGCAACGGTCTGCGGCGGCAGTCTCTCGCTGATGGACGCGGGCGTGCCCATCAAGGCGAGCGTGGCGGGCGTGGCGATGGGGCTGGTGATGGAGGGCAACAAGTACGCCATCCTCTCCGACATCGCGGGCGCGGAAGACCACTACGGCGACATGGACTTCAAGGTGGCCGGCACGAAGGACGGCATCACCGCCCTGCAAATGGACATCAAGATCGCCGGCATCAACGCGCAGATCATGGCCGAGGCTTTGGAGCAGGCGCGCAAAGGTCGCCTGCACATCCTCTCCGTCATGGACGAGGCGCTCGCCACGCCGCGCACGGAGATGTCGCCCTACGCCCCGCGCATCATCCAGATCAAGATCAATCCAGACCGCATCCGCGACGTGATCGGGCCAGGCGGCAAGATCATCCGCGCGCTCGTCGAAGAGACCGGCGCGAAGATCGACGTTGAGGACGACGGCACGGTCTCGATTGCGACGGCCGACAGCGAGGCGGCGCAGGCGGCAGTTGATCGCATACGCGGTTTGACGGCCGAAGCCGAGATCGGCGCGACCTACGTCGGCACGGTTTCGCGCATCGTGGATTTCGGCGCGTTCGTCGAGATCTTCCCCGGCACGGATGGCCTGCTGCACATCTCTGAGATCGCCAACCATCGCGTCCGCGATGTGCGCGACGAACTCAAAGAGGGGCAGCAGATCATGGTCAAGTGCATCGGCAAAGAGGGCAACAAGATCAAGCTCTCGCGCAAGGCGCTCCTGCATGGCGACGAGCAGGGGGGTGGCGATGGCGGCGGCGAGCATGAAGAACAGCCGGACGAACAGTCGGGCGAGCGCGAAGGCGAACGCAGCGAACGCCACAACGGCGGCGGCCGCGGCGGCCGGCGCGAGCGCGGCGCGGGGGCGGGCGGTGGCGGCGGTGGTCGCGGGCCCCGCCGCTAAACCGTGACCGGCCGGAGAGACGGCAAACGCAAGTTTCAGCCATAGCTTCAGCCGGGGGCGCGGAAAGCATTCGCCACGAAGCCACTTGCGGACGATATTTCGCCTGTTTTCGTGTATTTCGTGAGTTTTCGCGGTTGCCGCCCGCGCCGTCCGACGCTAAATCCTCCGGCCGGCTCAAGGGGTAGCAGTCGGCGCTCTCTTTGGCCCATGAAGAAAAGGCGCGCGCACCTTCTGGGCGCGCGCTTTTTCTTTTGACACAAAGAGTTAGGTCGGTTATTCTCGCGGCTCAAAACTGGAACTCCCAAGCGATTAGCCATTTCCCCTTAGTGAAAATGACCAAGACGCGGTTTTTCACGAACCGGAAAGGTTTTGGAAGATTGGAAAAGCTGTCGGCGTCACGGTCGCCCATAGGGGAGTCTAAGGGAGGTTCGATCACACAATGAGGCGTCAAGGTCTTCGCCCAATAGCCGTTATGCTCAGCTTCCTGCTGCTGACGGCGGGGCCTGCGCAAGCAAGCCCGATCCAGTTCGCCGACGTAATCGCTCAGGCGGTTGCGACGAGCGTGGGCGGGCGGCAGACCTTTGATCTGCGCCTGCGCGCCGTGCCCCAGAGCGGGCGCACCACGACTTCCGGCACGCAGACCCAGAATCCGACCGGCACGACCGCCGAAGGGCAGACCGTCGCCGCACCGGGCGATGTGAGCAGTTCGGTCACGAACACCGAAGTCCAGACAGGGCAGACGCAGAGCGGCAACGTCGAGGTCGTCCAGTTGGGCGACGTGACGGGCACGGTCTGCGATTGCGGCGAAATCTTCATCGAGACGCCGGGCCACTTCCCGAAACTCCCGTTCCTGGCGCTCGCCGGCATCCCGTTCCTGTTCATCCCGCACGGTAAGACGCCGCCGCCGCCGGGCGAGACACCGACGCCGACGCCGCCCGATACGCCGTCCGTGCCCGAACCGACCACGCTGTTGCTCTTAGGTTCCGGTCTCGCCGCCTTCAGCGCCGGCGCACGCCGTCGTCGCCGTGACGCGCTCAAGGCCGCCAGCATTGCCAGCATGCCGAGCGCCGGGGAGGTCTAAAACACCATGACGCGATACACGCCGACCGCGCCACGCGCTTTCACCGTCGCTCTGCTGCTGCTCATCTCGCTTGGTCTCAGTTCGGCCGCAATGGCGGCGGGTGGCGGTCAGCGCAACCGTAACAACACGAGCGGGCGCATCGAAGTCTCGACCACACCCGGCGGCTATCCCATCATGATTGACGGGCAGCCGGCCGGCGAGACGAGCACGACCGTGCGCCTCATAGACCTGCCGGAAGGGCCGCACCGCGTCGAGATCATGTTCCCGAACAGCACGCGTTGGGAACACACCTTCAACATTCTGCCCGGCAAGAAGAATTGCATCACGCTCGCCTATCGCCCGCGCGCTTTGGAGATTCCGCACGCCGTCCAGTCGCCCTGTCCGTACCCCGTGAACATCTCCGCGCCCGCCACTGCGAGCGAAGGCAACATCGTTACTTTCACGTCCGACGTGGCCTATAACGGCCCTTCGGGCTTGAGCTACACGTGGACGATCAGCCCGCCCTCGGCGCGCATCGTCAGTGGCGCGGGGACGCCGACCATCACGGTTGATTCGACCGGCGTGGGTCGCCAAAGACTAACCGCCATCCTCGTCGTGGACGACGGCTCAGGCGACCGCGCCTGTCGCCAGCGCGCGTCCGCTTCGACCCTGATCAGTTCGACCACGCCGCCGCCCGTCAATCCGCGCCGCTTCGACGAGTTTCCGTCCATCGCCTTTGACGACGACAAGGCGCGGCTCGACAATCTGGCGATTGAGCTACAGAACAATCCCGGCTCGACCGCCTACATCATCGTCTATGGCGGGCGCACCAGCCGCGCGGACAGCGCCGACCGGCTCGGCACGCGCGCCAGCCAGTATCTCGTCGGCACGCGCGGCATAGACGCCAGCCGTGTGGTCGTCGTCAACGGCGGCTACCGCGAAACAAACGCCTTCGAGTTGTGGCTCGTGCCGCAGGGCGCGACGCCGCCGCAGCCGACGCCAACCGTCCAGCCCGGCGATGTGCGCCCCGTCTTAGGCGCGCCCCGGCGCGGCCGACGGCGCGGCTAAAAACTTAAAGTGCTCGGCAAGCAAGCGACAGGTGACAGGATGAGAGACAGTTCTTTCTTGTCACCTGTTACGCTTTTGTGATAACAACAGCGCACAGTTAGTTCCCCGGTCAGCTTCGCTCTCTCCCGGCAAACGCGGCTCGCGGCGCGTGCGCGCAACATACTTTCAGACTCCGAAGGAGATTATCTTTATGGGTGACGATAACGGCGGCGGTGGCAGCAGCGTCGGCATAGTGGCGATCATTGCGATCCTGATTCTCGTGCTTCTGGTCGGCTACTTCGTGCTGCGCGGCGGACTGTTTCGCGGTGGTGGGCCGGCGAAGGTGGACGTAAACGTGCAGTCGAAATGAGGGCCGCCGGGGCGACTCGGTTCACAGCCAGCGTAGTTAACAACTGAGGAAGAGTGGGCGCGCGAAAGACATGAGTCGCGCGCCGCTCTTCTTTTCTTTTGCGGCGCGCGACTGTTAACATGCGGCGTAAATCATGAATCGTAGCTCGTGAATGGCAGAGAGCAGTCTCCGACTCCATGCACGGTTTACAGAGGTTAACGAGTGGCTGCACCGAACATTGACACGATTGTGGGGCTGGCGAAGCGACGGGGTTTTGTATTTCCCTCGTCGGAGATTTACGGCGGACTTGGCAGCGCGTGGGACTACGGCCCGCTCGGCGTTGAACTATGCAACAACGTCAAGCGCGCATGGTGGCGCTGGCTTGTCTATGAGCACGACGACATAGAGGGGCTTGACTCGTCCATCATCCTCAACCGGCTCGTCTGGAAGTATTCAGGGCACGAGGCGACGTTCCACGATCCGCTCGTGGACTGTCGCAAGTGCAAGCAGCGTTTTCGCGCCGACAAGCTGACGATGGATGCGGGCGCGGACGATCTCGACAGCGTGAAATGCCCGAACTGCGGGGCGCAGGATTGGACTGAGCCGCGCCCCTTCAACATGATGTTTCGCACGACGCTCGGCGCGGTGGCGGATGAAAACGACCCGGCGGCGCTCGCCTATCTGCGCCCTGAAACGGCGCAGGGCATCTTCATCAACTTCCTGAACGTGCAACAGTCTCTACGCCGCAAAATCCCGTTCGGCATCGCGCAACTCGGCAAATCGTTTCGCAACGAGATCACGCCCGGCAACTTCATCCTGCGCACGCGTGAGTTCGAGCAGATGGAGATGGAATACTTCGTCCGTCCCGACGCCCAGCACACAAAGCTCGTGGACGAATGGGTCGAGCAGTATCTGGATTGGTACATGGGCTTGGGCCTCAGCCGCGACAACTTGCAGCTTCACGAAGTCCCGCCGGACGAACTGGCGCACTATTCGAGGCGCACCGTTGACATCATGTATCGCTATTTCCCCGAACGCCCGGAAGCCGAGCGCCAGTGGGAAGAGTTGATGGGCATTGCCTATCGCACAGATTTCGATCTCCGCTCGCACTCGAACAAACCGGCGGACGCGGAAGGCAAACGCATCAACCCGGACTCGACCGAAGACCTCTCTTACTTCGACGAGACGACGAAAGAGCGTTATTACCCGCACGTCATCGAACCGGCGGCCGGCGTCAATCGCTCCGTGCTCGCCTTTCTGATGGACGCTTACACCGAGCGGACGACCGACAAGGGCGAGCGGCGCGTCGTGCTGCGGCTGCATCCTGAGCTTGCGCCGATCAAAGTGGCGGTGTTGCCGCTGGCGAAGAACAAACCGGAGATCGTCGGCATGGCCAAAGCGATCAAACGCAGCCTGCAACCCGTCATGCGCGCCGTCTACGACGACACGGGCGGCATCGGCAAACTCTACGCACGGCAGGACGAGATCGGCACGCCCTTCTGCGTCACCATCGATCATCAATCGCTCGAAGACGAAGCCGTGACCGTGCGCGACCGCGACACATGGGCACAGGAACGCGTAAAGGTCGCGGAGTTGAAGGAATATCTACAGGCACGGCTCAAAGGCCCCGTGCCCGTCGGGCTTACGACCGGCGCAGATGCCGCCGCGCCCGCGCCGCCCGCCGACGCTGCCGCCGACGCGCCGGCCAGTTGAAACCAACTTTCGACCCGCCACCGCTGCGGCGAGCGGGCACAAGGCGTCGTTATGGCCATTCGTAAACTCAAAACGCAGCGCACGGACGCGCGGCTTCTGCTCGAAGCTGACGAGCCGGTCGAGTTGCCGCCGGCCGAAATTGACGAAGCGGCGGTCATCGTACAGTTCGACGCGATGCGCCCGTTCATCCCCGAACTGCTTGAGACCCTGCGCGCCGGCACGACCGCCGAACTCGTCCCCGTCATGCGCGACGGTTCGACCTTTGCGATCCACACGGCGACGCGCACCTTCTGGGTCAAACTCTGGCACGCCTCGGACGAGCGCACACGCGTCGAGCGCGCACAGGTCTTAAGCTGCCTGCCTTCCACGCGCGGCGTGCAGGTCTTGATTGACGATCCGGATGCAGACGACGCCGACGACGAGTTCTTTGATGAAGCGGACGAGCCGGCCGATGATGCGCGCGCTTGAGACGTGCGCGGTCGAGTCCAACTCAACAGCAAGACCCGAAGGACACCGAGCGAAGCACGAAGCCAGAGCGCCGCAACGTTGAATTAAAACTGTTCATCCGCCCGCGCTGCTCATTCAGCCGCCGCTCATGCACCGCTTTCTTTGTCCCTTTGTCTCCTTCAGGTCTTTGTGGTTTATTCCTTCCTGATGATCGTCGAAGCCCCCGACAAGGTTCTGCGGCTGGCGCGCGCCGTGCGCGACGCGGGCGGGCGGGCGCTGCTCGTGGGCGGGTGCGTGCGCGATGCGTTGATGGGGCGCGCGTCGAAGGATTGGGACGTGGAGGTGTACGGCGTAGCGCCCGCCAACTTGCGCGCGCTGCTCGCACGCCTCGGCCACGTCAACGTCGTCGGCGAAGCCTTCACCGTCTACAAACTGGGCGCGGACTTGGACGTGTCGCTCCCGCGCCGCGAGCGCAAGACGGGGCGCGGGCATCGCGGCTTCATCATCGAAGGCGACCCGGAGATGGACGTGGCCTCGGCCGCGCGCCGACGCGATTTCACCGTCAACGCAATGCTCGCCGACCCATTGACGGCTGAAATTATCGATCCCTTCGACGGGCGCGCAGACCTCCGGCGCAAACTGCTCCGCGCGGTTGCGCCCGACACCTTCATCGAAGATTCTCTGCGCGTCCTGCGCGCCGCGCAGTTCGCCGCGCGCTTCGAATTCGATATCGCGCCGGAGACGGTCGCGCTCTGTCGCACAGTTGACCTCACAGACCTGCCGGCCGAGCGCATCTGGGGCGAACTGGAAAAGATACTGCTCGACGCCGCACGCCCCTCCGTCGGCTTCGAGTGGCTCGGCCGGCTGGGCGCGACCGCGCAACTCTTTCCCGAAGTGCAAGCCCTCGTCGGCGTGCCGCAGGAGCCTGAGTGGCATCCTGAAGGGCCGGTTGACGTACACACATGGCTCGTCCTTGATCGCGCGCGCGAGTTGCTGGCGGGCCTGCCTTACGCGAAGCAGGTCACAGTCATGCTCGCGGCGCTCTGCCACGACTTCGGCAAGCCCGCGACAACCAGATTCATCGAAGGGCGCACGCGCTCGCGCGGGCACGACGAAGCGGGCGTCGCGCCCACGCTCAGTTTCCTCGACCGGCTGAAAATCTTCACGCTCGACGGCTACGACGTGCGCGCCCAAGTGGTCGAACTCGTGCGGGCGCACCTGAAGCCCGGCGAGTTCTACTACCAGCGCGCGCAGCTAGGCGACGGCGCGTTTCGCCGGCTCGCGCGGCGCTGCGAGCTTGAGTTGCTCTACCGCGTCGCGCGGGCCGACACGCTTGGGCGCAACGCCCCCTGGGTGCCGCGCGCGCAATGGTTCGACGCCGTGCCGCAGGAATGGTTCATCGCCCGCGCCCGCGAACTTGAGGTGGCGGAGCGCGCGCCCGCGCCGCTCCTGCTCGGCCGGCATCTGATCGAGTTGGGGCTGAAGCCCTCGCCGCGCTTCGGCCGCATACTCAGCACTGTGTACGACATGCAACTCGACGGGCGCGTGCAGACGCTCGCAGAGGCGCAAGCCGCCGCGCGCCAAATGCTAGCACCGAGGATTGAAGATTAAGTGGCGCAACGCGGGCCACGAACGCGCGCGGGTTACGTTAAGTGTGCTTGCAATGCGACAAAGGGAGGATGATTCTCGTGCCCGACCCGCGTGACTTTGAATTTACCGCCGCACGGCTCAAGAAACTCTTTCTTCAGATGTTCCGTCACACTGGTATCTTTCCCGACCGCTTGAATCCGCAGCGTCACGATGCCGTCTGCAGGCGGAAACTTACCCGACTTCAGTTCCAACAGAATCCCTTCGCTGGAAAAGTCCATAATCTTCGCTTCGACTCGTTGGAGCGCCTGATTCTCTTCCCATTCAATATTGGTGGCTGGTGGCGGGTCTGATTCGCAGGTACGGCGTGGATATTTACGCCGGTCTTGCCCGTCAGTTTTATGGAGCACGCCATAGACGTGTTTAAACCAATCGTCGCGCTGCTCAAAGATGCCTTGCAAAATCTTGGCGCGGTTCACGATCTGCGCGCCCACGTGAAAGAGGTCTGTGTTCGATGTAGTCCAGAGCTTGTTGAAGTGGTCTTCCAGAATGCTGAAGGTAGCGGTGCTGATATTTTCATGCATCTGAAATTTAAAGACCGGCATGAGCGGGCCAAGCGTCGGGCTTTCCTGCGGCGTAGTGCGACCGCGTCCGAACGTGTACGGTTGAAAATAGGCTGAGTCGTCTATGATCACTAACCAGCAGACCGGCGTGTGCATGTAGAATCGGACAGCCGATCTGAAGGCCGGCCGGCGTTTAAGTTCCGAATAACGATCATGGAAGGTGCGATAAAGTTGCTGCTGAAAATAGGGTTCAAGCGGTGGCTTTTTACTGCGATTGGTTTCAACGATCTCGCGGAAGGCATCAGGTGTGATCTCCAAAAAGGTACGGAATAGCGCAGGACTGCGCAGCGCATCCAGTAAAAGTATTCTGAGATCTAGATCGTTAATCTTTTGATCGAGTGTCGGCAGCAATTCGACGAGGTTGATCTTCTCTAACAGTCCGACGCCTAAAATCCAAATGCGGTTTTGTGCGGCAGCAATGTCTTGCAGGACGCTGCCCGTGACCTCATCGCGCGAGTAATAAATCTTCTTCAGTCCGCACGCGGTAGCCGATTTGAAGAGTCGGACGGCTTCTTCCTGTTTGAGCGCGTTCTCAAAAGTCGTATTGAGGCCGGGGTGCTCCTCCGCCACGTATTGATAAATCTTGGTTGGGACATCGGCATGTTTAATGGTTACGTCATGCGAATGGAACAAACCGGGTTTGATATATTTCTGGCGATGCTTAAGCGTTTCAAATACGGCTTGCCCAACGAAAATTTGATTGCCTTCGGCATGGCTCATAATGCGTTGCGCCATGTTAATGCCGGCACCGGCAATGTTCCGGCCGCCATTAATGTCGGTCACAATGTTGTCGTCCGGGTGTTCGTTCACGCCGATTCGTACTTGAAACTTAACCTCGTCGTTGACCGCAGTAGATTCGTTATAAGCCTGCACGCGTTCTATAATGCTTAGCGCGAGCCGCAGATGCACGTCATAAAACGACTCGACCCGTGCCTCGACATATACCAAAGCCACACAGATGCCGTCGCCCGTGGGCAGGTAGATGACGCTCTCGCCCGGTCCATCGGGAATCTTCTGCTCGGCTACGGCATCTTTTACAATCTGATTCAATACGCTAACAATTTCTGTCTGCGCCTCTGTGCTTCTCTCCTTCGTGAAATCAACAACGTCGAGGAACACGTACCTGGCTTGAGTGGGCTGTGCTTCAGGCATTCTGGACTCATCCTTCCGACTGTATATTGTGTCTGAGCGTAGCGAATGCGTAAGGTATTACCGATAGCTCAGGGTTAGCCCCTTGCCGCTTAGCATATCATTATTTACCGGACGCATATAGCTTATGACTTAACAGCCCGGCGGCGGCCGAAGCGCCCGGCACGCACTTTGGTTGGACGTTCAGATAGGACGTCATACACCAGCGCCCACTTGGTGGGCGTCCGTGTGTGTTGTAAGATGCCCCTTAAATTTCGCCCTTTTACCATTGCAATCGCAGGTCATGCGCTTCGCTTGTCTCTCGCCCGAACCAAGCGCATGTGAAACCGAAATATCATTATGGAGAGCAAGCCATGATTGAATTAGAACTGACCGAAGATCATCTATCCATCCGCAACACCGTGCGCGAGTTTGCGCGCAAAGAGGTTGCGCCGCGCATTAAAGAGTTGGACGAGCAGCAGCGGTTTGATCGTTCCATTCTCGACAAGATGGCGGAGTTGAATCTGCTCGGCGTCTGCATCCCGGAAGAGTACGGCGGGGCGGGCTTCGATTACATCGCGCTCGGGCTCGTGTGCGAAGAACTGGAAGCCGTGGACACCTTCATGCGCGTCATCATGTCGGTACACACGGGGCTTAATTCGTTGACGCTCTACGCGTGGGGCACGGAGGAGCAGAAACGCAAGTATCTCGTGCCGCAGGCGAAGGGCGAGAAGATCGCAACTTACGGGCTGACCGAACCGGGCGCAGGCTCGGACGTGGTCGGCGCGCGTTCGACGGGGCGACGCGAAGGCGACGAGTGGGTTTTGAACGGCGAGAAGATGTGGATCAGTCTCGCCGACATGGCCGACAATTTCCTCTTCTTCTGTTGGACGGACGAAGAGAAACGTAAGCGGCGCGACCACACGGGCATGTCCTGCTTCATCGTCGAACGCGGCATGAAGGGTTTTTCTTCCGGCACGATTCACGGCAAGATGGGCATCCGCGCGGGCAACACCGGCTACTTCTCGCTGCAAGACGTGCGCGTGCCGGCCGAGAATCTGGTTGGGGCAGAGGGCGAGGGCTTCAAGATCGCCATGTTCGCGTTGGAGCAGGGGCGCTACACCGTCGCTTCGGGCGCGACCGGCATCATTCGTGCATCGCGCGATGCCGCCATCGCCTACGCCAACACGCGCGAGACGTTCGGCACGAAGATCGCCAATCATCAATTAGTGAAACAGAAGATCGCCGAGATGGAAGCCGACTATCAGATGTGCTACCTGCTCTGGCTGCGCGCCGGCTGGTTGAAGAATCAAGGCAAGGTGAACGCGAAGGAGACTTCTCTGGCCAAGTGGCAGGCAACGGTGCGCAGTGAAAAGGCGGCCTCGATGGCGATTGAAGTGCATGGCGCGAACGGCTACTCGAACGACTACCCCGTCGAGCGCTACCTGCGCAACTCCAAAGCCGCCGTCATCTACGAAGGCACGCGCGACATACACACGCTCATGCAGGCCGATTGGGCGCTCGGTCTGAAGAAAGAGAAGCCTGCGCGCGTGACGCTCCCGCCCTACAAACCGGCCGAAGCGCGTGCAGCCGGCGCGGCCGATTGAGCGAAAGAAAACTAAAGAGCACTAACCGGCCAGCCCCGCCGCGCGCAAAGAAGAACCGACCTCTTCTTTATGTGCGGCGGGGCTGGCTGATCTGCTTTTCGCCGGCCGGTGATTCAGGTGAGCGGCGTCACCTGTTGCCAGGCGATGCAACCGAGTTGGTCGTAGATCTGTTCGGTGACTGAGTCGGCGGTGAAGGTCAGCAAGGCAAAGCCGTTCAGCACGCGGTTCTGTTGTTGCAGGTCTGGCGCGGGCATGGGCGTGTTGGCGAAGTAGCTGATGGTGTCGAGATTGCTGCCGTCGGCGTTTTGTAGCCCGTAGGCGCTGCCGAAGGGGATCGCGCCGTGCCCGATGCAGCGCCCCGCCATCGCGCCCGCCGCCGACTGCGCCGAATAGACGATGGCGTTGTGTATGTGCCCCCAGTACCAGAGGTCGGGCGCGCGCCCCAACGCGTCGGTCACGTCCTGCAACAAGTGGAGCGGCGCTGTACCGTCGGTCGTGATCGGGTTGTGATGAGTCATCACGATGATCTTCTTGCCGATGGCGGCGCAAGCCTTGAGGAAATTGATCTGACCTTGATCGACGACCGCACCGTTCATGAAGAGACCGTCAATGTCAGAGTAGTAGGCTGAATCGAGACCGACGATGAGCCAGCTATCGCCTTCGAGCGCAAAATAGCTCGTCCCATGTTGCGGACGGAACATGTCGGCGGTCAGCGCCTTGCCGAAGTAGCCGTTCGCGCCGTCGTACATCTCATGGTTTGAGTTGAGCGTAAACGTGCCCTTCGTGCCCGCCTGCCAGATGTTCACGAAGTTGTCCACCTCTTCGCCCGTCAAGCCGAACGGCGCTTGCTCCGTACCCGCGTAATAGACATCGCCCAGATGGATCGTATAGTCCGGTTGCAACTTCGCGACCTGCGCCAGCACCGCCAGCGCCGGCCCCGTCGAAGCGCCATCCGCCCACTGCCCCGTGCCCCAATCGCCGATGACCGCCACCGTCACCGGCCCGCTCCCCGCCTGCACGCATTGCGGCTCACCCCCGAACGGCGCTTTCTTAATTGCGCCCACACGCAGTCTGATGCAGTACAAGAGCGCCAAAACCCAACCCGGATCGAGTTCATACTTCACAAAGCCCAGCAACGTGCCATCGGAACTGACCACACCCGCGCCTTCTAACTCAGCCCGCCATTGCTCGATTATCTCCGGCGTGATGCTCGTCGGCGGCAGCCGCAGCAGCCGCGCCAACACAAAAAAGTCCGTATCAAGTATGTAGAGCACAAGGCCGAACTCCGCATTACCCGGTTCGCTATCCGGCGGCTTCTGCCCGTCCATCAGCTTCATCAACTTCGTCTCGCACGCCTTCAGATACGCCCCCAAAGCGTCGAAACTGGCCGCCGACTCCGCCACCAGATTGAGCGCCAGATGGGCTTTAATCTCCGCCGCCAACGCCTCGGCCTTCAGCCGGTGTTCCACCGATAAAAGCGACACAGGTTTGATTCCTCCATGCAAAATAGACTGACGGGCTGGCCTACAAGAATTTGGTGAGGTTAACAGGCATCCGCGCGCAACCGCGCGCTTGAACAATCAAGTCGCGGGCAAAATAGGCCGGTTCATGGACGATGTCAACAAAAATCGCGCCAACATGAAGCGCGACGGGTGAGAGCTAATATCTGTCAGCGCGCGGATCGAGTTTTCGCTTCCGCTCAGCGACCGCTCTAATCCCTTCCGCCACATTGCGCCACGCCGTATCTTTGTTGGGCCAGGTGGTGACGGCTTGCCCGTCTGTGGGCAGGTATTGCAGACCGGCAAACGCTATATCCTTTAAATCAACGTCGCGCACGATGACGGGCATGACTGTGGCCGCACCGCTCTGCTGGCGCGCGAGCGCGCGCTGCATCTCAATCGCATAACAATAATCCGAGGCGATGAAGTCGGCGCTTACGAGCAACAGAATAATGTCGGCGCGTTCCAGATTGTCGTCAATCTTCCGCTTCCACTCGTCGCCCGCTTCGATCTTGCGATCATGCCACGTCTCAATCAGTCCTTGCCGTTGTAAGAGTTTCAGATGCGTCTCTAACTCATTGCGCAGCGTTTCGTCTTTGTGTGAATAGCTGTAGAAGAGGCGGGCTGCTTGGCGCATCTCGTCGCGCGTGCGCCCGCGCTTGCGTGTGCCTTCAAGGTCAACCCCATTGAGCAGTTCATGCACAGCCAGCTCGATCACGTCGCTGCCCACCACTTTCGTAAATTTCTCCACCCTTTTTTGCTCCATGACCAGTAAATCCTGATATGAAACAAACTCGTCCGGGTGATCAGGCAGCGGCACTATCTCCTGTGGCTGCAAGTTGCGTATGTCGCGGTGAATCCGCTCGAAATCCGACCGGATGACAGCCAGCAACCGGCGGCGGCTCTCGATAGGGCCGCCGACCGAGATGAAAACTTTCCTGTCCTGTACGTCAGCTTTGACCAACGCGCGGTTGCCTTCAAACTGCATGATCACGCCGGTACGCCAGCGCGACAGTCCTTCGCTTAGCGTGTGCGTGCGGACGATGAAGCGTGGCAGCAAGCCTTCCGGCAGCACAGGGTAGTGATATTGGAAATTAAGACACTCTTCCGGATTGAACTCGGCCGTCTGTGGCGGTTCTTGCTTGTCGAGCAGTTCGGGAATCAGGTAGTGCGCGTCGTCGTTGGGAAAGCTAAAGCACAGTTCAAACTTCTTCATCAGGTCGAAGATGAAGGGGTGCATTTTAGTGGGATAGTCATTGCGGTCGAGAATCTTAGATAGATAGCTCAGGCGAATCTCACCCTTCTCATCTTCCAGTTTCTCCGCGTTGAGAATTTTGTAGATGCCGTTCGTGACCCAGTGCGGGTTCAGTACGTGCATGTCTTGCAGGCGCGGATCGTCTTTGTAGTTGAGGGCAATACCAAGACTGTGCAGATAGGACGCGAGCAGTTCCTGCGCGGCGGCATCTTTCTCGCCTAACTCTTCACAAACCGCGCGGTACTCGTCGAAGCTCAGGTAGTTCTGCTTTATCCGCGCCAAACGGTCTTTAATGCTGAACCAACTTGCCGGGAAAGCGTCGCGCAAGTGTTCGAGCCGGTCTGTCTCGCGCTCAATCGCTCGGCGCAGTTCAGCCAGCCCTGTGCAGTCGGCGCAATCCGTCTTAATAAACTCGCGGATGACCGGGTACTTTTGTTGCAAGGCCCGCCGGTTCACGTCAAACGGGTGCTCTTTGAACTTATTCAGCACGACGATGACGGGCGAGTCGCCGCCGAAGCTCTCGATGAGTTTGAGCCAGTATTCGGCGTCGGCATCTTCGCCACCTTCGCGCCCGTTGAGCACGAGCAGGTAGAGGCTGCGCTGCGTGAGAAAGAACTGGTGCGTCGCGTGCATGATCTCCTGTCCGCCGAAGTCCCAGACGTTGAGCCGCACGTCTTCGTTGCCATTAAGCCGAACTCCCCATTCGGTGATCCGAATGCCTTCCGTCTTTTTCTCGCCGGGCGCAAATTGATCATGTACCAGCCGGTTGACCAGCGAGGTCTTGCCCACCGCGCCGCGCCCGACAAGGATGAGCTTGGCTTCATTCAGCGGCCGGCGCTCGTCGCCATGAGCGCGGAAGTAATACTCAAGAATCTGGGCAGGCTGTGCCGGCGTTTTGCCGTGTTCCCGCCAAGATGGCCCGAGCACTTCCACCGGCAAATTGAGCGCATCATTCTCATGAAGGTAAAGCCGGCTGAGTGACTTGAGATTACTCAAGGATGCCGGCAATCTTGCTAGTCGGTTGCGGTCAAGATATAGGGTGTGAAGCTGCGTCAACTGCCCGATGAATTCAGGCAGCGTCGTTAGCTGGTTGCCACTGAGGCCTAGCTGCTGAAGCTGCGTCAACTGCCCGATGAACTCAGGCAGCGTCGCTAGCTGATTGCCATCTAGGTCTAGAGTGTGAAGCTGCGTCAACTGCCCGATGGATTCAGGCAACGTCGCTAGCTGATTGCCATTGAGGTCTAGATTCTGAAGCTGCGTCAACTGCCCGATGGATTTAGGCAGTTCCGTCAGTTCTTGAAAGGATAAATCCAATGCAGAGGCTCGATTCCTGCGCGCTTTTTCAATGAGTGCAGCGACGGAAGGTTCTTGGCGTGGCATATGGTTGCTCCGGCGGTCAGATTGCGAAGTGCGCGGCGGTGATGAAGCGCGGGGAGCAGTTTAATACGTTTTGGGCGGGGTGTGGTTGTTTTTGGTTGGGGAGTGGTTAGCGGCGTTTGGGGCGTGGGGTGAATTGGCGTTTGATGCCGTCGTGGCGGGTGGGGCTGGGGAGTTGTTGGGGTAGGTCTAGTTCGTCGTCTATCAGCGCGTCGGTGATGACGTTGGCGACGCGGGCGTATTGGAGAAGCACCTTGAGGGGCGGCTCGTTCTTGTCGAGTTCATATTTCGAGATGGTAGTGTAATCAATGAGATCGCCAACGCCGAGACGGTTGAGCATCTCGCTCTGAGACAGACCAAGCGCGTTCCGAATCTGTAACAGCTTTTCGGCCAAGCGGGCGGGCCGCGGACGCGCGCTACCCATCAGGAATCGCCTCCTGACGAGTAGCGGATGGGCGGCAGCAACTTGCTTATATGGATAGCTATCCATGTAATATGTTTGTAGAAAGCGGTCGCCGTGAGTATGAACCTCTCATGCTCAACGGCGACGCTCATCACTCAAACTGTGAGGGTGAGCAGCGCATCCGACCGTTGCCTTAAATTTTCAAAGACTAGAGAGCGCGCATCATAGCAGAAGCGCGGGCGGGTTTTCACCTGATGGGCTTCATAGGCTGGCCGGCGCGGCCATACGTGCCGCAATATAAGCACCGCATCTTTGTTACGTGCCGGGCAGCGCCAACATTCGGGGTCGCCGCGCGCGGGCGTGATGATTTTTCACCGGAAACGGTTAATTGAAGTTAAGATAGGCGCGCAACCGGACGCGTGCGCGACGACGTGCGCCTGAGGGCACGTCGCGCACAGTTGCGGCTAAGCGCCGCATCGTCCGAGGTAGCGAGCAGCGGGGGACGAGCGAAGCGCTGATCTCAAATTCGAGTTTGAGATCGCAAAGGTGAGCAACTTTAGGCCGCTTAAGACCTCAAGTCACACGCTAGACCGCGAAAGCGATGAAACCGCGACTGGTCTTCCTCAACGGGCCGCTCAAGGACACGGTGCATCCCCTGTCGGAGGGCGAGACTTCGCTCGGCCGCGCCGACGCAAATCAGATCACGCTCGGCGATGCGACCGTCTCGCGCCGCCACTGCCAGATCAGTTGCGTGGCCGCAGAGTGTATGTTGACCGACCTCGACAGCACGAGCGGCACTTACGTCAACGGCGCGCGCGTCCGCACGCACACGCTCGCGCACGGCGAACAGGTCAGCATCGGCGGCGTGCGCTGCGTCTTTCTGCAACACGACGACGACCCGCGCCGCTTCGCGCAGCCCGTCCAACTGCACGAGCGCGACATGGTTTCAAGTTCGACCGTCCGCCTGCGCCCGGAAGATGCGCTCTACCTGCGCCCCGACCGCATGCTGACCACGCTCCCGCCGCCCGCGCAGATGGCCCGCGACCTCGCGGCCCTCTTGAAACTCTGCACCACCATCAATGCCCTGCGCGACGCCGAAGCCTTGCAGCGCCACCTGCTCGAAACGATCTTCGAGGTCATCCCGGCCGAGCGCGGCGCGATCCTGCTGACGGGCGCGACGATGGAAGAGATCGTCTCGGTCTTCGGCTGGGAACGCACGCCGCCTGCCGTCTCGCCCGTACAGGTCAGCCGCACGATCAGCAAACAGGTCTTGCAGCAGGGCCTAGCGCTCCTCAGTAACGACGTGTTGGAGCGCACGGAGTTTTCCGGCGTTGTCAGCCTCGAAGCGACGCACACGCGCGGGTTGCTCTGCGTGCCGCTCACCTTGCGCGGGCGCGCGCTCGGCGTCATCTACCTGACGACTTCGGGCGCGCACCCCTTCAACGAAGACCACCTGCAACTGCTCACGGTCATGGCCGGCATCGCGGCGGTCGCGCTCGATAACGCGCGCCAGATCGATCAACTCGCGGGCGAGAACGAGCAACTGCGCGCCGCCGCCGGGCTAGAGCACGATCTAGTCGGTAACAGTCCGCGCCTGCACGCCGTCCGCCAGTTCATCGCGCGCGTCGCGCCGACCGATGCGACCGTCCTGATTCGCGGCGAGGCCGGCACGGGCAAGGAACTCGCGGCGCGTGCGCTCCATCGCAACAGCGTGCGCGCCGGCCGGGTCTTCGTCGCGCTCAACTGCGCGGCGATCACTGACGGTTTGATGGAGTCGGAACTGTTCGGGCACGAGCGCGGCGCGTTCGACGGTGCGGGCGCGCAGAAGCAGGGCAAGCTCGAACTCGCCGACGGCGGCACGCTCTTTCTCGACGAGGTGGGCGAACTTGCGCCGCCGCTTCAGGCGAAACTGCTGCGCGTCTTGCAGGAGCGTGAGTATGAGCGCGTCGGCGGCACGCGCCCGCTCAAGGTGGACGTGCGCGTGCTGGCCGCGACGAACAAAGACTTACAGCAGACCATCACGGACGGCAGCTTTCGCGCCGACCTCTTCCAACGCCTCAACGTCGTCTCGTTCGAGATGCCGCCGCTGCGCGAACGCCGCGAAGATATCCCCGTCCTCGCCACGCACTTCGTCCGCAAGTACGCCCTCAAGTGCAAACGCCGCGTGGCAGGCATCTCGCCGCCGGCCCTCGCGTGCCTGCGCGCCTACGACTGGCCCGGCAACGTGCGCGAACTTGAGAACGCCATCGAGCGCGCCGTCGTGCTCGGCGCAACCGAACTGCTCCTGCCCGAAGACCTGCCCGAATCAATCCTCGAAGCCGCGCCGCTCAGCTCCGCAGGCACATCGCTCGCGCCCTACCACGAAGCGATCAAGCAGGCCAAGCGGCAGTTGATTAGCAACGCCATCGAACAGTCCGGCGGCAGCTACACCGAAGCGGCGCGCCTGCTCGGCGTCCACCCGAACTATCTGCATCGTCTCGTCCGCAATCTAAACTTGAAATCGGCACTGGCGAAATAAGCGCGCGGTTTAACCCACGCGTCCCGCGCGCGCTTTGTTCGCTTGCGCGACTAAGTCCGACACACCGCTCGCTATAAAAACCGGCGCGCGTCTGTTAGTATGGCGGCGCTTTTCTCACGGAACGCGCGGGGCGCGACCAGAAGACAATCTCAGATCAGGAGACAAATCACGATGGGGTTGGAGTTGCACACGGAGCATCTCTCGCTGGACTTCCTGCGCGTCTGCGAGGCGGCGGCCATTGCGGCGGCGCGCACGATGGGGCAGGGCGACCGCAAATACTCCGATCAGGTCGCGGTCGAAGCGATGCGCGAGACGATGGACACCGTGCCCATGCGCGGGCGCATCGTCATCGGTGAAGGCGAGCGCGACGAAGCGCCGATGCTCTTTATCGGCGAGCAGGTGGGCAAGGGCGCGCATCGCACCGACGGCGATCAGGAGTTTGAAGAACTGCACCCGGAGGTGGACATCGCCGTTGACCCGCTCGAAGGCACGAACCTGTGCGCGCTCGGGGCGAATAACGCCATCGCCGTCCTCGCGGCGGCCGAGCGCGGCGGCCTCTTGAACGCGCCGGACATCTACATGGACAAGATCGTGGTCGGCCCCTCGGCGCGCGGCGCGATTGACATAGATGCGCCGGTTAAAGAGAACCTCGCGGCGATTGCGAAAAGTCTGGGGCGCGACGTGGACGATCTGACCGTCATCGTGCTCGACCGCCCGCGCCACAAGCAGTTGATCGCCGACGTGCGCTCGGCCGGCGCGCGCATCCGGCTCATCTCCGACGGCGATCTCTCCGCCGGCATCTCGGCGGCGGTCGCCGGCACAAACATTCACGCGCTTATGGGCATCGGCGGCGCACCCGAAGGCGTGCTGACGGCGGCCGCGCTCAAGTGTCTGAACGGCGAGATGCAGGCGCGGCTCTGCTTCGACCACGAACGGCTCGGCGTGGACAGCGATAAAGTGCCGCCCCGTGATGAGGTGCTGGCGCGGCTCGAAGAGATGGGCATTAGCGACCCCGACAAAGTTTATAAGACCGAAGACCTCGCGCCCGGCAAGAAGATCATCTTCGCCGCGACCGGCGTGACCGACGGCGCGCTGCTCAAAGGCGTCCGCCTCTTCGGCGCAGGCAAGCGCACACACTCGCTCGTCATGACCACCGAAGCGCGCCACATACGCTTCATAGACACCGTCCACGTCGAAGGCGGCCCCGACACGGTGATCAGGTTTTAGGGCTGACGGGTGGAGTGGTGCGGGATGAAAAAGAACTGAGGCAACTGCGCTTTACCTGTTCATTCTTCATCCCACATCTCTCATCCCTTCACATTTATGCGTGCGGGAATTGAACATTACGTGCCACAGTCCGGGCCGGGCGGCGTGACGCGGGCGCGGGCGTGGATGGTGTGGAGCGCGTGCGCGTTCGGCGCGTGCGTGTGGCTTGGTTTGAGCGCATGCGCGCCCTGGGCGCGGGCGCATGGACACGAGGCGCTGGCGACGACGCTCTATCAGATGTTCGGCGTGGTCTGTCACCAACTGCCCGCGCGTTCGTTCTATTTGGCCGGCGCGCCGTTGGCGGTCTGCGCGCGCTGCTTCGGTCTCTACGCTGGTTTCGCGTTGGGCGTGCTCGGCTATCCGCTTGTGCGGCCGGTGCGGCAGACACACGGCCCCGCGCGGCGCTGGCTGGTGCTGGCTCTGCTGCCGACCTGCGTTGACTTCGCGCTCGGCGTCACGGGGCTGTGGGCGAACACGCACACGTCGCGGGCGCTGACGGGTGCGCTGTTCGGCGCGGTGGCGGCTTGCTACGTCGTGCCGGGGTTGGTTGATTTGAGTCGGCGCATGTGGCCGCGCCGCATGAATGAATACGCACGCAGGCCATCACTTTCGACTTCCGAGGGCATAGCTGAATGAACAACAAGCTGAGGCCGGCGCTAATTGGCGGCGTCACGTTGGGACTGTTGTCGGCGATTCCGTTTGTGAGCGCCGTCAATATGTGCTGTTGCGCGTGGATACTGATGGGCGGCGCGCTCGCCTCTTATCTCTATATCAAACAATCGCCGACGCCCGTCTCAAGCGGCGAGGGCGCACAGTTGGGGTTGTTGACGGGCGTGGTGGGCGCAATCGTCCTGTTGGTGGTCGGCATCCCGCTCGGTCTGCTCGTCGGCGATGCGACGAGCGTCATCGTCTTGAAATTCCTCGACAGTTTCAACCCGCAGGTGGCGGAACAGGTGCGGCAGCAGGTCGAGGCGGCGCAGCACATGCCGCTCAGCCAGCGGCTCCCGCAGATCATCGGCTCGTCCGTGCTGAGCGCCATCGTCACCGTTATTTTTGCGACGCTCGGCGGCCTACTCGGCGTCGCGCTCTTTGAGAAGCGCAAGGCCGAGCCGGGCGCTGGCGGTGCGATGGGCGTGCCGCCCCCGCCGCCCACAGGCTTTGGCGCGCCGCCCACCACGCCCTTTGCGCCGCCCGTGCAACCACCGCCACCGCCGCCGCAATCACACGCGGGCGACGTTGACGGCAGCACGAGTGCGGAGCAGGAGGAACGGTAAGGGACGCGCCGGGTTTGAATGTGCGGCGGTTGTTCGTTAAAATGTGCGGCGTCAAACGAGGGCAGCGTCTCGCGGTTTAAGACGCTGCTCATTTTGTGTGCGGCGATGACGACCGGCGCGGTTCGACCGGCGTAGAGGAGTTCTTAAGGCACGATGCTTTCTTCCGAAGTTATACTGACCCACACCTACTGCGGCGACATAGCCCTCGGCAGCAAGTGCCCGGACGTGCTGCTGCGCGAACACGTCGAAGTGTTCTGGCAGACCGCGGCCAACATCAGCCCGCTCTATCGCCTCGACGCGTTCGACTACGCCGTGCTCATCTTCTATTTCACGATCCTCGTCATCCTCGCCATCTACGGCGCATACCGCATCAAGCAGGTCACGGACTTCTGGCGCTATCGTCGGCTGCAACCGCGCCCGCACAGCCACTTCGCAGAGGACGCGCTGCCGCATATCACCGTCCAACTGCCACTCTTTAATGAACTCTACGTCGTCGAGCGGCTCCTGCGCGCCGTGACCGCGATTGACTATCCGCGCGCGCGTTTGCAGATTCAAGTGCTTGACGATTCGACCGACGAGACGCAGGAACTCGGGCGCAGGACGGTCGCGGCTTACGCCCGCGCGGGCTTCGACATCGAATACGTGCATCGCACCGACCGCACGGGCTTCAAGGCGGGCGCGTTGGAGAACGGTCTTAAAACCGCGAAGGGCGAACTCGTCGCCATCTTCGACGCGGACTTCGTGCCCAAGCCCGATTGCTTACGCAAACTCGTCCACTTCTTCACCGACCCGCTCGTTGGTTGCGCGCAGATGCGCTGGTCGCACATCAACGGCACGTACAATCTCCTGACGCGCCTGCAAACCATCATGCTCGACGGGCATTTCGTCGTCGAGCAGACCGTCCGCAACCGCACCGGCGGCTTCTTCAATTTCAACGGCACGGCGGGCATCTGGCGCAGGCGCGCGATTGAACTCAGTGGCGGCTGGCAGCACGACACGCTGACGGAAGATACCGATCTTAGTTTCCGCGCGCAGTTGATGGGCTGGCGCTTCGTCTATCTGCTGGACGAGGACGCGCCCGCCGAGATTCCCGTCGAGATCAACGCCTTCAAGGCGCAGCAGCGTCGCTGGGCGAAGGGCGTCATGCAGGTCGGCATCAAACTCTACCCGCGCATCTGGGGTTCGCCCTTGCCGCTGCGCGTCAAGCTTGAGATGTTCTTCCGGCTGACGGGCAACATCAGCTACCCGTTGATGATCGTGGCGAGCTTCCTGCAATTCCCGCTGCTGCTCGTCCGCTACAATCAGGGCTTCTATCACCTGATGGCGTTCGACGTGCCGCTGCTGTTTTTCTCCACCGTCTCGGTCGTACTCTTCTACGGCTCGGCCGTCTGGTATCTGGACGAGCGCCGCACCAAGCGTCTTTTGCATCTGCCGCTTGTGATGGCCATCGGCATCGGGCTCGCGTTCTCGAACGCGCGCGCCGTTCTGGAAGCATTGTTCGGCGTCAAATCCGAGTTTGTGCGGACGCCGAAATATAAGGTTGAACAGACGAGCGATGCGACGTGGAAAGTGAAGAAGTACAAACGCAAGCGGGGTTGGCTGCCGCTCCTGGAACTCAGTTTCGCCGTCTACTTCCTGCTCGCCGTCATCTACGCCATCCACATGAGGCTGTGGGGCACGATCCCTTTCCTCGCGCTCTTTCTCTTCGGCTACGGCTACATGGGCACGATGAGCCTGCTGCAAACCGCGAGCGGGCAACGCCTGCAAGCTTTGTGGCGGCCCGTCGTCGCGCGCCGCGCCTGAAGCGCTTCAGCAAAATTAACCATCAAGCTGCCAGCCGCACTAAGCTGATCAACTGATCCAGCTTAGTGCGGCTGGTGTCTGCGCGGTTAAACTGCTCCGGCTTGACCACGCGCTGCCGCGCCGACTATATTCTCGCTTCCACATGCCGTGAACCAGACGGCCTCCGATAGTATTTCCAACCAGTTTAATTGCGCTCACCAGCCAGCGCACGCCCGCTCGTTGAAAGGATATTATGACGACAAAACTCTGCCTCCGGCTCTGCTTGTTGTGTCTCGCTTTATGCTGCACTGCCGCTCTGACCCGCGCGCAATCGCAGGCGACAACCGGCGACATCGAAGGGCGCGTGCTCGATCCGAACGGCGCGGCCGTGCCCAACGCAACCGTCACGGCCAAGAATCAACAGACGGGCCTCGAAAAGTCCGTCACGTCCGACGAGGAAGGCATCTATCGCATCATCCTGCTGCCGCCCGGCCCTTACACCGTCAGCGCCTCAGGCGTGCAGGGCTTCCAGCCGACCAACTTGCAGAACGTCACCGTCACGGTCGGCGGCAAGACCACGCTCGACATTAGCCTGTCGGTGAGCGGCGCAAACATTGACGTGACCGTGACGGCGGAAGCGCCCGTCGTCGAAACGACGCGCACGTCCGTCTCAACCACCGTCAACCAGCGCGCCATCGAGAATCTGCCCGTCAACGGGCGCAACTATCTCGACTTCGCCACGCTCACGCCCGGCGTCATCCGCGACCAGAACCGCGAAGGCGACCTCTCCGTCGGCGGGCAAAAGGGCACGCTCAACAGCCTGCAAGTTGACGGCGTGGATAATAACAACACCTTCTTCGGGCAGTCCTTCGGCCGGACGGGCGTGCGCCCGCCTTATCAGTTCTCGGAAGAGTCCGTGCAGGAGTTTCAGGTCAACCAGAACGGTTTTTCGGCCGAGTTCGGGCGCGCCGGCGGCGCGGTCATCAACGTCGTCACCAAGTCGGGCACGAACGAATTTCATGGCGGCGCGTTCGAGTATTTCCGCGACGAGGCGTTGAACGCCAACACGCCGCAGAACAAGGCGACGCAGTTCCAGCGCGGGCTGCTGAACCGCCGCCCGCCCTTGCAGATTCACCAGTTCGGCGGGCGCATCGGCGGCCCGCTCAAACGCGACAAGGCGTTCTTCTTTTTCACCTACGACGGGCAGCGCCAGAATCTGCCCAACCCGCTCGACCCGCCCGGCCTCTTCGCGCAGCCCGCCGCCACGCAGGCGCTGCTTGTGCCGCGCCTCGGCAACTATCAGGTCAACCGCGATCAGGACGTTTATCTCGTCAAGACCGACATCAACATAGACCGCGACAATCAACTGACGCTGCGCTTCAACCGGCAGAACTTCACGGGCCAGAACAACGAGTTTACCGGCTCGCTCGGCGCGGAGGAGCACTCCGGTGATAGTCTCGCCATCACGACGACTATCTCCGGCACGCTCACCTCGACGCTCACGCCAAAGGTCATCAACGAGTTTCGCTTCCAGCTTGCGCGCGACCGCGAGCCGGGCACGGCCAACTCAGACTTACCCGAGACGCAGATCAACACCGGCGCGGGCAATCTGCTCCTGGGGCGCAACAACTTCAGCCCGCGCGAGACCACGATCCGGCGCGGGCAGTTGATTGACAACGTCTCCTACGCGCACGGCGCGCAGAACTTCAAGTTCGGCGTGGACGCTAATCTCGATCAGATTTTCAACTTCTTCCCCGGCTTCTTCTCCGGGCAATACTCCTTCAACTCCTACGCCGATTTCGTCGCCAATCGCCCCTCCACCTTCACGCAACGCTTCGGGCTGCCCGGCACGCAGGGCGCGACCACGCACCCCAACAGCACCGACCTCGCCTTCTTCGCGCAGGACGACTGGCGCGTGCGCCCCAAACTGACGCTCAATCTCGGCCTGCGCTACGACAACCAATTTCTCGCGCGCCCGCCGATTCAGAACACCGACCCGGCGCTCCTGGCGGCCGGGCTTGACACGAGTCGCGGCGTCTCCGACTACAACAACTTCGGGCCGCGCGCCGGCTTCAGCTACGCGCCCGACCAGAAGACCGTCATACGCGGCGGCTACGGCATCTTCTACGGGCGCACGACCTCGATCATGCTCGGCACGGTGCATTCCGGCAACGGCATCCAGACGACCGGCATCACCATCACCGGCACGGCCAACATCGCCGCCGCCGGGCTTGTCTATCCGGCCATCTTCCCCACGATCCCGTCCGGTTTCACGCCGCCGAACCCCGACCTCTTCATCTTCGCGCGCGACTACGCGCAGCCCTACATACAACAGGGGCGCATTGGCGTCGAGCGCGAGATCATGCGGAACACGAGTCTGGCCGTCACCTATCTCTACTTTAAGGGCGTACACCTGTCGCGCACGCGCGACATAAACTTGGGTGCGCCCGTTGACACGCCGGCCGTCAGCGAAGACGGTAGCGCCAGCTTCACCGTCCGTCGCTTCCCCGGCTCGTCGTTCGCCTCGAACGCGCCGCTCCGGCCCTTTACGCGCTACGGGCGCATCAGCCTCTTCGAGTCCACCGCCAACTCGCGCTACAACGGTCTGGCCGTTCAACTGCAACGCCGCTTCGCACGCGGGCTACAGTTTCTCGCCGCTTACACGCTCTCCTCAGCGAAGGACGACAAGCCCGACCAGACTTCGGTCGTGCCCAACGGCGGCGACGATTTCAAGGTGGCGCAGAACTCCTTCGACCTGCGCGACGAGTGGAGCTACTCGGATGCCGACCAGCGCCACCGCTTCGTCTTCAGTCCCGTCTATCAAACGGGTACGTTTACGCGCAGCGACAACCCGTTCGTGCGCGCCCTGCTGAGCGACTACACCTTCTCCGGCATCGTGCAGTTGCAGTCCGGCTTCCGCTACTCGGCGCAGATCGGCGCGGACATAAACCGCGACGGCAACTCGCGCAACGACCGCGTGCCGGGCACGCGCCGCAACCAGTTCACCTCGCCCAACGTCTATCAGGTGGACGCGCGCATCCAGCGCACCGTGCCGCTCGGCGGCGAGAACATGCACCTGCGCTTCATCCTCGAAGGCTTCAACCTCTTCAATCGCGCCAACGTCGGTCTCGCGCCCGGCGGCGGTTATTTCTCGTTCGTCAACATCAACCAGTTCCGCACGTTCACGCCCGTCGTGGTCGGCGGCGTCAACACGCTGCGCCTGCTGCTGCCGGAGACGGCCACGCCGCGCCTGCCGCCGTTCGGCTCGCCCCGCTCCATCATCACGCCGCGCCAACTGCAACTGGCCGTCAAGTTCGATTTCTAGCCGGGGGGCCGGCACTGCGGGCAAGCACCAAATGTAGCGGCGGCCGAATCCGTTTGGGTTTGGCCGCCGCTACGCTTGCGCGCGCAACTTTTTGGCGGCGCAACTTTTCAGGGTTGCTTTCGCGCGCCGAAGATGTATCATCGCGGCGAATTTTTCATAGCAAGCACCGCAGCCGTTCCTTTGTCACAAGCCAAGCCCTTTCGATGGAGGCGTCCATGAAACGGAACCACTCGCCTGCGCGCACGCTCGCCTGCGCGCTCGTCGTCGCCTGCCTGTGCGCCCTCTGCGGCGGTCGTACGGGCGCGCAGCAACTCGTCGGCGCATCCGCCGCGCCCAACGACGAAGGCTACTCGACGAAGATCAAAGAGTACACGACCGAAAAATATTTCCTGACCGAGTTGGTCGATCACTTGCCGGCCTCCGCCACCGTGCCGACAACCGAGAAAGTTCTGGGTTATGTGGCGGGTGCGCCGAACAAGTTGACGTACACGAAAGACCTCTATCGCTATTATCGCGCGCTCGCCGCCGCCAGCCCGCGCGTGCGCGTCTTCACCGCGCCGGAGCGTTCGGAAGAGGGGCGCGAGCAGTTGCTCGTCGCCGTCAGCGACGAGGCGAATCTCGCCCGGCTTGATCGTTACAAGGAGATCAACGCGCGCTTGGCCGACCCGCGCAAGACGACGGAGGCGGACGCGCAACAACTCATCGGTGAAGGGAAGGCGATGTACTGGGCTTCCGGTTCGATCCATTCGACGGAGACAGGCTCGCCCGAAATGCTGATGGAGTTGGCCTATCGCATCGCGGTCGAAGATTCGCCCTTCTACGATGCCATTCGCAAGAACGTCATCGTGCTCATCACGCCCGTCCTTGAGGTGGACGGGCGCGACCGCATGGTTGATGTCTATAACTATCGCAAGGCGAATCCGGGCAAAAACTCGCCGGGGCTGCTGTACTGGGGCAAGTACGTCGCGCACGACAACAACCGCGACGGGCTGGGCATGGCGCTCGCCTTAACGCGCAACATGATGAGGACGTTCCTTGAATACCATCCGGCGATCCTCCACGACCTGCACGAGTCCGTGCCCTTCCTCTACACCTCGACGGGCACGGGGCCGTACAACGCATGGCTCGACCCGCTCGTCGTGGACGAATGGCACTTGCTCGCCTATCACGAGATCGAAGAGATGACGAAGCGCGGCGTGCCCGGTGTCTGGACGCACGGCTTCTACGACGGCTGGGCCCCGAACTACATGTTCTACGTCGCCAACGGGCACAACAGCATCGGCCGCTTCTACGAGACGTTCGGCAACAACGGCGCGGACACCATTGATCGCACCGTCACGCAGCAGGCGCAGCGCGATTGGTTCAGACCTAACCCGCCGCTCCCGCGCGTCAAGTGGTCTATGCGCAACAACGTCAACATGCAGCAATCGGCCATCCTGCTGGCGATGAATTTTGTCGCCAACAACAAGGAGCGCTTCCTGCGCAATTTCTACATCAAGAGCCGGCGCTCGGTTGAGAAGGCGGCGAACGAAGGCCCGGCTGCGTGGGTCGTGCCGGGCGACACGCCGCGTCCCGTCGAAGCGGCCGACATGGTCAACCTGCTGCGGTTGATGGGCGTCGAGGTGCAGCAGGCGACGCGCGAGTTCAGCGTCAACGAACCGCGTAGAACAAGCGCAGGCACGGGCGCACAAGGCAGCGGCGGCGAACAGCCGGAGCAGCGCAGCGCGGACGCGGGCGCACCGGGCGGTGAGCAGCGCACGCAGGGCAGCGCCGGTTCGGCGGGGGCGACAACTACGCGCAAGTTCCCGGCCGGCTCGTACATCATTCGGATGGATCAGCCCTACTCGCGCATGGCCGACATGCTGTTCGACACGCAGTATTACAACGTCAACGACCCGCGCCCCTACGACGACACCGGCTGGACGCTCGGCGCGCTCAGGAACGTCGAGACCGTGCGTGTGACGGACAAGGCGGTACTGGCCGCGCCGATGAATATGTTGACGACGGATGCGCGCGTGCGCGGGAAACTGACGGGGCGCGGCGGGACTTACGTCGTCAACAACAATACGGACAACACGCTTGCCACGCTGCGCTTTCGTCTGCGCGACGTGCGGATGAGCGTCGCCGAAGAGGCGTTCAAACTCGGCGCGCAGGGGTTCAATGCCGGTTCATACATCATCAGGGCGGAGGGCAATCCCGGCGACCTGCGCGACCGGCTCGAAGCGGCCGTCGGCGAGCTAGGTCTGAGTGCGGTCGCCGCCGACGCTGCGCCGACCGTGAAGGCGCACGACGTAAGCGTGCCGCGCATCGCCATTCTGCACACGTGGCAGAACACGCAGAACGAAGGTTGGTTTCGCATCGAGTTCGACCGCTTGCAGATTCCTTACGCGTACATCTCCGACCATGACATACGCGACACGCCCTCGTTGCGGCAGAAGTACGACGTGATCATCTTCCCGCCGGTCGGCGGCTCGGCGCAGGCCATCGTCAACGGTATCCCGCTGCGCGGCGACCCGATCCCTTGGCAGCAGTCCGCAGTCACGCCGAATCTCGGTCAATCGCCCGACACGACGGCGGACATGCGCGGCGGGATGGGGCTTGCGGGCGTCGCCAACCTGCAACGCTTTGTGCAGGAGGGCGGTCTCTTCGTCACCATCCAGAACACGGCGCGCGTGCCGCTCGATTTCGGCATCACGGCGGGCGTGACGATTGCCGATGCACGGCAACTGCAAGCCGCCGGCTCGATCTATAACGCGACCTTCAGCGACCGCAAAAGCCCCATCGCCTACGGCTACGGCGAGACGCTGCCCATCTACTTCAATCAAGCGCCGCTCTTTCAGGTCGCGCCGCCGCCGGGCGCAGGCGGAGGCGGCGGCGGCGAAGGTGGCGGCGGCGCAGGGCAGCGACCTTCGGGGCGCGGTTCATTAACCGATCCTGACATCGTGCAGGCGATGCCGCAGGCGGGGCCGCCGCCGCAGCGCCCGCCCGCGCGCCCCGGCGAAGAGCAGTTGACGGACGAACAACGCCTGCAACTCGGGCCTTTCTACACGCCGCCGCAAGAGCGCCCGCGCGTCGTGCTGCGGTTTGCCCGCGACGAGCGCAACCTGCTCTTGAGCGGCATGCTCGCGGGCGGGCAGGAGTTGGCGAACCGGCCGGCGATTGTTGATGTGCCGGTTGGGCGCGGGCACGTCGTGCTGTTCGCCAACAATCCGATGTGGCGACACGAGACGCAAGGCTCTTTCTTCCTGCTCTTTAATGCGGCGCTCAACTTCGATCATCTCGGCGTCGGGCGCGAACCCGAACCCGCCGCGGCGCGCCCGAACGCGGGCGCAGATCAATAAAAGGCTTGGCCGGCGGCAGCCGTCAGTTCCGTTGCTTGCGCTTGCCGGCGCAGGCAGCGCTTGACCCCGGCCGCCCGCCCCAACTGACCATCTTTTTTAAGGAGACCCTTTAAGCATGCAGAACTTTCCTCCGCCCGGCCAAAACTATCCGCCCCCCGGCGGTGCTTATCCCCCGCCGCCGCAGACGCCTGCGCCGCCGCCGAAATCAAAGACGCCTTGGCTCATCGCGGGCGTCGGCTGTCTGGTGCTGCTGGTGGTCGGCGCGATTGCGCTCATCGGCGGTCTCGCCTACATCGGCAAACAGGTGCAATCAACGCAGCCGACCCATGTGCCGGCGGCGAGCCAGCGCGCGGGCACGCAGCAGTACGTCAATACGCGCGAGGGGCGCACAGGCCCGCTCGCCGAGAACTATGTTGATTTCTCTTTCTACTACCCGGACGACTGGACGCTCGTGCCGAACCAGAAGACCAACTTCGTCAAGGTCGAGCGCAGCGACGAGAACAAGACGACGCTTGAGAATTTCGCGGTCGGCTGGGTCAGCGCCTCAGGCACGGCGCTCGACAAGAAGTTGATGCCGCAACTCGCGCAGCAGATCACTTCACAGTTCGCCCAGAGTTTTCAGGACTTCGAGAAAGCGTCGGAGGGCGAAACCAAGGTCGGCGCTTATGAAGGCTACGAGGTGAAGTTCACGGCGAAACTGCCGGGCACGCCCAAAGGCGACGCGGACATCTACGGCCGCGTCGTGCTGTTGCCGCCGCCCGCCGGACAGACCAAAGGCGTCGCGCTCGTCATGCTGGCGACCAGCCTCGCGCCTGAGATCAACGATCTGGACGACGTGGGCGTGGCGGGCGAGATGCCCGTCATCCTCGACTCGTTCCGCTTCGGCACGAAGTAGCAGGCGAAGGCCTGAAGGGCCACGACCGCCCGGCGAGGATGGCAAACTCTCCGCTTAAACATGAGGGCGCGGGCGCAGTCGGTTCGCCCTATCTGCTCGTGCTTGCGGCGGCGCTCCTGTGGAGCACGGGCGGGCTGTTTATCAAACTGGGCAAAGCGGGCGGTCTCTCCGACACGGAACTCTCGTGCGGGCGCGCGCTCTTTTCGGTGGCGACGGTGGCGTGGCTGACGCGCCGCGAGGGTTTTCGCCTCAACGTGGTGACGGCGTGCGCGGCGGTGCTCTATGCGCTGCTGCTCTACCTGTTCGTGCGCGCGACGATGTTGACGACTGCCGCGAACGCGATCTTCTTGCAGTACACCGCGCCGGTCTACATCCTGCTGTTTGAACCGCTCGTCTATCGTGAGAAGTACCGCGCGCAGGACTTCGCCGTTGTCGCCTGCTGCATCGCCGGGATGACGCTGTTTTTCGTCGGCCAACTCAGACCCAACGACGTGCAGGGCAACTACACGGCGCTCGGCTCCGGCGTCTGCTTCGCCGCCTTCTACCTGTTGCTGCGCCACCCGCAGGCGCGGCGCGTCAACCGCGCCTCGTCGGTCATCTACGGCAATCTGCTGCTGGCCATTGCGACGCTCCCCGCGCTCGTCGCGGGCGCGCATAAATTTACGGCGACGAATCTCGCGGTCACGGCCTATCTCGGCGTCGTGCAGATCGGCGTGGCCTACACGCTGCTAACTTTGGGCGTGGCGCGCGGCGTCAAGTCGCTCGACGCCGGCATCATCGGTTACATCGAGCCGGTCTTGAATCCCATCTGGGTCTTTCTGGTTTTCCGCGAGCGCCCGGGGCGCTGGGCACTGCTGGGCGGGACGATCATCATCGCGGCCGTCCTCGCGCATACACTTTGGAGCGCGCGGGCCAAACGTCGGCCCGGAGCATGAATAATTATGCGAGCCTGTACACGCCAAACTTATATTTAGCGCGGCGGGTGCGGCCGTTTCAGCCTGTAATTATGCGCCCTGCGCGCGTGCGTGGCGGCGCGCGCACGAAGCGCGGCCGCGAGTGCGCGCGAAAAACTCGAAAGTTTTCCGGTGAAACTGCTTGCCGTGCGCGAAAAAATTTAGTACTACTAAGCCACCTAATGCATTAAGGAAACGAGGGAAGCGCGGGCGTGCGTTTTCACCTCGACGGCGGAAGCGGGCGGACTGCGCCGGTGGGCGCGCGTCTCTGCCGCCAGCCATGCGCGCGGCGCTCCTACTGCGTGCCTTGACTTAAGACGAGGCTTGCCAGCGCACGCAAGCGCGCCTTTGGTCGCCGCGCCACGACGCGCCGGATGCAACGGGGCAGCTAGACAGGTCAAGACAATGCCGCAAATCTTCCACCGCAGCACGAACACGCTGGCGAAGCTGTCGATCTTCGGCGGGCTGTTCATTCTCGCGTTCGCCGCGTGGGCGCTCGCCGAGATCAACCGCTCGTCGTGGAACACGGGCGCATACGTCGAGCGCCAACAGCCCGTGCAGTTCTCGCACAAGCATCACGTCGGCGACGACGGCATAGATTGTCGCTATTGCCACACCTCGGTCGAGACTTCCGCTTCGGCCGGCATGCCGCCGACCAAGACCTGCATGAACTGCCACTCGCAAATCTGGAGCGACAGCCCATACCTTGAGCCGGTGCGGACAAGCTGGCGCGAGAACAGGCCGATTGAGTGGACGCGCGTCCACGACCTGCCCGACTACGCCTATTTCAACCACTCGATCCACGTCAACAAGGGCGTCGGCTGCTCGACCTGTCACGGGCGCGTGGATCAGATGCCGATTGTCTATCAGTACGCCTCTTTGCAGATGGAGTGGTGTCTGGAATGTCACCGCGACCCGGCGCGTTACCTGCGCCCGCGCGAGCAGGTCTTCAACATGGAGTGGCGACCTGAAAACAAGAGCGCCGCCGAACTGCAAGAGGGGCGCGAACTGTTCGCCAAGTATCACGTCCGGCACAAGGCCATCCTGCAAAGCTGTTCGACCTGTCACAGGTAAGCCGCACGTGAAGGATTAACAAGCAGATGCACATTAAAGATACTCTCCCCGCGCTGTACAAGATTCGCCGGCCGCTCAAGGCGGAGGACGTGCGCGCGCGGCTCGCGGCGAAGCAGGGCAAAGAATACTGGCGTAGTCTGGAAGAGTTGGCGGCGTCCGAAGAGTTCGAGGAGTTTCTGCATCGTGAGTTTCCGCGCCAAGCCGGCGAGTGGGACGACGAGCCGAGCCGGCGCACGTTCCTGAAAGTGATGGGCGCATCGCTTGCGCTCGCCGGGCTGGCCGGCTGCTCGTACCAGCCGCCGGAGACCATCGTGCCTTACGTGCGCCAGCCGGAAGAACTCGTGCCCGGCAAGCCCCTCTTTTTTGCGACCGCGATGCCGCACACGAAGGGCGCGACGGGGCTGCTCGTCCGCAGCAACGAAGGCCGCCCCACGCACGCCGAAGGCAACGACCTGCACCCCGGTAGCCTCGGCGCGGCGGACGTGTTCTCCATCGCTTCGATTCTCACGCTCTACGACCCCGACCGCTCCGAGACCGTACAATATCGCGGCGAGATACGCCCTTACACTTCGTTTCTCGCCGACGTACGCACGACGCTCGACGCGCTAAAGGCGAAGCAGGGCGCGGGCCTGCGCATCCTGACCGAGACGGTCACGTCGCCCAGCGTCGCCGCGCTGCTGAAACAGATCACGACGGCGCTGCCGCAGGCGCGCTGGCACTCTTACGAACCGGCCGGCGCGCACGCCGCGACGCAGGGCGCGGCGCTCGCCTTCGGGCAACCCGTCCACACCATCTATCGCTTCGACCGCGCCGACCGCGTCCTCTCGCTCGACGCCGATTTTCTCGCCGCCGGCCCCGGCGAACTGCGCTACGCGCGCGACTTTATTGACCGCCGCCGCGTCATCGAAGGCAAAAGCGAGATGAACCGGCTCTACGTCGTGGAGACGACGCCGACCAACACGGGCGCGAAAGCCGACCACCGTTTCGCGGTGCGGCCGAGCGAGTTGGAGCAGTTCACGCGCGCGCTGGCGGTGGCCGTCGGCGCGCAAAACACGCCTGCGCTCGTCGGTTCTGCGCCGCACCCCGACGCCATTGCGGCCATTGCGAAAGACCTGCAAGGCGCGCGCGGCAAATCAATCGTTATTCCGGGCGATTATGCGCCGCCCACCGTCCACGCGCTCGCGCACGCGATGAACGCCGCGCTCGGCAACACGGGCCAGACAGTCGTCTACACAGACCCGCTCGCGTTCTATCCGAACAATCAACCGGTCGATCAGATCGCAGACCTGCGCGCACTCGTGGGCGACATAGATGCGGGCGCGGTCGAGATGCTCCTCATCGTCGGCGGCAATCCGGCTTACAACGCGCCGGTCGATCTGGCTTTCCGCGACAAGCTGAAAAAACTGTTCGACCAGAAGAAACTGACGGCGCACCTGGGTCTCCACTTCGATGAGACTTCCGAGTGGTGTCAATGGCATGTGCCCGAAGCCCACTTCCTCGAAGCGTGGGGCGATGCGCGCGCCTACGACGGCACGGTCTCGATCATTCAACCGCTCATCGCGCCGCTCTATCGCGGGCGCAGCGCGCTGGAATTCCTCTCGGCCCTGACCGACACGCCGGAGAAAAGCGGCTACGACATCGTGCGCGATTTCTGGCGCACGCAGCCGCAGATGAGTGGTGATTTCGAGCGCGCGTGGCGTCGCGCCGTGCATGACGGGTTGATCGCGGGCACGGCCCTGCCGGAGAAGACTGTCGCGCTGAGCGCTAGCGCGTCGAGTCAGGCGGCGAGCGCGCCGGCCGCCGCCGTTGGTAGTGGTCAGTTCGAGATCGTCTTTCGCCCCGACCCGTCCGTCTATGACGGGCGCTACGCAAACAACGGCTGGCTGCAAGAGCTACCAAAGCCGCTCACCAAACTCTGCTGGGACAACGCGGCGCACATAAGCCCCGCGACGGCGCGCAAACTCTTCAACGTGGACAACCAAGAGGACATTGCGACCTACAAGGGCATCGAGTACATGGCCCCGGTCGTCACGCTCAGCTATCGGGGGCAGACGATCAAAGCGCCCGTCTTCATCCTGCCGGGTCAGCCGGACGACGTAGTGACCGTCCATCTCGGCTACGGGCGCACGCGTGTGGGGCGCGTCGGCGCGGGCACGGCGCAGCAGCCCGTCGGCTTCGACGCCTATCAACTGCGCTTCGCCGATGCGCCGTGGACGGCCACCGGCGCGCAGGTCGCCGCGACCGCAGATTCCTATCAACTCGTCGGCACGCAACTCCACTTTAACATGGAAGGACGCGACATCGTGCGCTCCGAGACGCTCGAAGAGTACCGGCGCGGGCGCGACGATGCGCAGAGCGAGCATGTCGTCGGGAGCGATGCGCGGACGGGCGACGAGGGCGTTGGGCGCGCAGGCCCCGGCGTCGGCAAGGAAGTGCATAAAGAGCCGGGTGTGAACGAGACGCTCTATTACAACTACGACTACGTCGGCTACAAGTGGGGCATGGCGATTGACACGACGGCGTGCGTGGGCTGCAACGCGTGCGTCATCGCGTGCCAGTCGGAAAACAATATCCCGGTCGTCGGCAAAGAGCAGGTCGCGCGCCGGCGCGAGATGCACTGGCTGCGCATTGACGCCTACTTCAAGGGCCTAGCGGAGAACCCCGAGGGCGTCTATTTCATGCCCGTGCCCTGTATGCACTGCGAGAACGCGCCGTGCGAGCCGGTCTGCCCCGTCAACGCGACCGTGCATGACGCCGAAGGCACGAACAACATGGTCTACAACCGTTGCGTCGGCACGCGCTACTGCTCGAACAACTGCCCCTACAAGGTGCGCCGCTTCAACTTTCTCCGCTATCAGGATTTCGAGACGGAGAGCCTGAAGCTGATGCGCAATCCGGAAGTCTCCGTCCGCTCGCGCGGCGTGATGGAGAAATGCACCTACTGCATCCAGCGCATACAGGCGGCGAAGATCGAATCGGAGAAAGAGGCCGGGCGGCAAGTGCGCGACGGCGAAATCCAGACGGCGTGCCAGTCCGCGTGCCCGACGAACGCCATCGTCTTCGGCAACCTGAACGACCGCAACAGCATGGTCGCCAGGTGGCAGCACGAACCGCGCGCTTATGGCGTGCTGACGGAGTTGAACACGCGCCCGCGCACGCAATACCTGTCGGAGTTGCGCAATCCGAACCCGGAGATCAGAGGGGCTTAAAAGGTTATGTCCACGATTGATCACCCGCACGACGACGTTGGCATCCACGTCACGCCGTACCCGGTCATCGAACCCGGTCATACCTTCGGGTCTGTGACCGACAAGATCAGCGCGCTCACTTTGCAGCGCCGCACGCCCCTCTGGTGGTTCATCGCCTTCGGCATCTCGTTCGCCCTGACGAACGTGTTGATGTTCTCGATCGGTTATCTCGTGCTCACCGGCATCGGCGTCTGGGGCAACAACATTCCGGTCGGCTGGGCTTTCGACATCATCAACTTCGTCTGGTGGATCGGCATCGGGCACGCGGGCACGCTCATCTCGGCGATTCTCTTATTGCTGCGTCAGAACTGGCGCACTTCGATTAACCGCTTCGCCGAAGCCATGACGCTCTTTGCCGTCGCCTGCGCCGGCATCTTCCCGCTCTTTCACACGGGGCGGCCGTGGCTCGCCATCTACTGGCTGTTTCCCTATCCGAACACGATGAACATCTGGCCGAACTTCCGCAGCCCGCTCATGTGGGACGTGTTCGCGGTTTCGACCTATGCGACCGTGTCGGCCCTGTTCTGGTTCGTCGGGCTGATTCCCGATTTCGCCACCCTGCGCGACCGCGCGCAGAGCCGGCCCTTCAAGATCGTCTACGGCATGCTCTCGCTGGGCTGGCGCGGTTCGGCCAAACACTGGGCGCGCTACGAGGCGCTCTATCTGCTGCTCGCCGGCCTAGCGACGCCGCTCGTCCTCTCAGTCCACACCATCGTCAGTTTCGACTTCGCCGTCGGCGTTCTGCCCGGCTGGCACGCAACCATCTTTCCGCCCTACTTCGTCGCGGGCGCAATCTACGCCGGCTTTGCGATGGTACTCACGCTCACCATCCCGCTGCGCAAACTGTTTCACCTCGAAGACTTCATCACGATGCGCCACCTGCGCAACTCCGCCAAGGTCATGCTGGCGACCGGCCTTATCGTCGCCTATGGCTACATGATGGAGGCGTTCACCGCTTGGTACAGCGGCAGCGAGTACGAAGGCTTCATGATGAAGAATCGCATCTGGGGCGGGCCGTACTGGTGGGCTTACATGCTGCTGATTCTGTGCAACGTGCTCATTCCGCAGATTCTCTGGGCGAAGCGCATGCGGCATAACACGCTGGTGCTCTTTGCCGTCTCGCTAGTCGTGGGTGTCGGCATGTGGCTCGAACGCTTCGTCATCATCGTGACGAGTCTGCACCGCGACTTCCTGCCCTCTGCTTGGGCGATGTACCGGCCGACCATCATTGATTTCACAACCTTCTTCGGCACAATCGGTCTGTTCCTGACCCTCTTGCTCTTGTTCATCCGCTTCCTGCCGGTCATCTCGATCTTCGAGATGCGGACGATCCTGCCGCAGGCCGAAGTCAAGGAGGAGGAGGCATGAAGACACGCAGGGAGCGCCCACCCTTCTACGGGCTGATGGCCGAATTTGACAACCCGACCGACGTGGTCACGGCGGCGCGCGCCGTCCACGAAGCCGGCTACCGGCGCATTGACGCATTCTCGCCCTATCCGATTGAGGAGCTATCGGAAGCCGTCGGGATGCACACGACGAAGATGTCGCTCATCGTGCTCATCGGCGGCCTCATCGGCCTGATCGGCGGCTACGGCATGCAGTATTACCTGTCCGTCATTAACTATCCTTTGAACGTCGGCGGGAAGCCCTTGAACAGTTGGCCGGCCTTTATCCCGATCACGTTTGAGACGACGGTCTTGTGCGCGGCGCTCGCGGGCATCTTCGGCATGCTCGCGCTCAACGGGCTGCCTGAGCCGTATCATCCGGTCTTCAACACGCCGAACTTCGCGCTCGCCTCGCGCGACCGCTTCTTCCTGCTCATCGAATCGCGCGATGACAATTTCGACCGCACGCAGACGGCCGAGTTCCTGCGCAGCCTCGGGCCACGTGAGGTGACAGATGTGGAATATTAGTCGGCGGCAGGCAGTCAGGGGGCGAGAGTTGCCAGCGGGCGCGCGCGCGCAAGCTGAACGCGCGCCCGCTTCGCCAGCATCGCGCCGCCCCTTGGTCACATGCTTACTGCTCGCGGCCGTCTGCCTGCTGCCTGCCGGCTGTCGCATGGACATGCAGGATCAGCCGCGCTACGAGGTCTACGAGCCGAGCCGCACGTTTGACGACGGGCTGTCGTCGCGCCCATACGTCGCGGGCACGATCCCGCGCGGTTACTTGCGCGAGGACAAGTTGTACTACACGGGCAAGGGCGGCGGCGCGCAGACGGGCGCACAGTTGCAGACGCAGTCGGGCGGGACGACGCAGGCCGTCGTACAGACGGGCGTGCCCAACGTGCAGGGCGGCACGACGAACGGCCAACTGCCGGGCCGGGCCGACGTGAACTTGCGCGGCAACGCGGGCGGTAAAGTCGGGCAACGGCAGGGTGAGACAAGCGGCGGCGGCGCGGGAGCCGAGGCGGACGCGACCGAATTGCCGTTTCCCATCACGGAGCAGGTGCTTGAGCGCGGGCGCGAGCGTTACCAGATTTACTGCGCGCTCTGTCACGGCGCGACCGGCTTTGGCGACGGCATGATCGTACGGCGCGGCTATCGTCGCCCGCCCTCTTATCACGACGACCGCCTGCGGCAAGCGCCCGTCGGCCACTTCTTCGACGTGATCACAAACGGCTGGGGCGCGATGCCCGATTACAGCGCGCAGGTGCCCGTGCAGGATCGCTGGGCCATCATCGCCTACATACGCGCGCTGCAACTAAGCCAGCAGGGCGGCGCAAATCAAGGGGCGGCGAATCCGGCGCGCGCGGCGCAGCCGGGCGCAGCAGCAGGCGCGCATAACGAAGGTGGAGGGGAGCACCACTGATGGCAGCCGAATACGTGACAGCAGCGCGCAGCTACACGCCGCCGCCAGCCCTCGACCGGCTCGCCGGCACGGGGCTGCTCGTCGGCCTTGCCGCCCTCGTCGTGCTTATCATCGGCGGCGCTTTGAGTGCGCTCCGCGTCCTGCCGTTCGACCTCGCGCACGTCTTCCGCGCTTATCTGCTCGGCTACGTGCTCTGGACGGGCGTGTCGGTCGGCGCGATGGCGATCATGATGTTGCACCACCTGTCGGGCGGCGGCTGGGGCGTCGTCTTGCGGCGCATCTTCGAGGCGGCGACGCGCGTGCTGCCGCTCATGTGCCTGCTCTTTATCCCGATCATCGCCGGGCTGCTGACGAACCACCTTTACCCGTGGACGATCCGCAGCGTCGTCGAAGAGAGCCATGCCATTCAGCACAAGCAGGCGCTCTATCTCAACTGGCCGATGTTTCTGCTGCGCTCGGTCTTCTACTTCGCCGTCTGGATCGGGTTGGCGACGCTCCTGGGCAAGTGGTCGCTCGCACAGGATACGGCGGACGATCCGCGCGTGCGCCGCAGCCTGAAAGAGCGCATGCAGAACCTGAGCGGCCCCGGCATCCTGCTGTTCGGCTTGACCGTGACGTTCGCCGCGATTGATTGGCTGATGACCTTAGAGCCGGAATGGTTCTCGACCATCTGGGGCTTGCTCATCATGGCGGGCTGGGGGCTGTCTGCGCTCGCCTTCGGCATCTGCATCGAGGCTTATTTCGTTAAGCACAGCGACCGGCTGACGGAAGTCTATCAACCGCGCCACCTGCACGATCACGGGAAACTGCTGCTCGCCTTCGTGATGATCTGGGCCTACTTTTCGTTCTCGCAGTTCTTGATCACGTGGTCGGGCAATCTGCCGGAAGAGATCACCTGGTACTTGCACCGGCTGCGCGGCGGCTGGCAGTACGTGGCGCTCTTTATCGTCTTCTTCCACTTCGCGCTGCCGTTCGTCGTGCTGCTCTCGCGCAGCTTGAAAAGGCACGCGGGCAAACTCGTCATCGTTGCGCTGCTCGTGCTGGCGGCGCGCGTCGTCGATCTGTTCTGGCTGATTGCGCCGAGCCACGCCGTCTTCCCCGAAGCGCAGAATGCAGCGGCGGCCGGCGCGGCGCGCATCGTCGCCTATGCGCTCTATTTCGTTGCGCCCGTCGGCATCGGCGGCGTCTGGCTCTGGTACTTTGCGCGCCAACTGAAGATGCGCCCGCTCCTGCCGCTCGGCGACGAAGGCTTGGAGAACGCGCTCGAACAGGGGCACGGACATCACTGACGAAGGCGCAAGCGCCGCGTCTGGGCGGAAGGGATGAGATAGCGATGGGAGTCTTTGGGCGAAAAATTCACGTGACCGAGACGCCGGACGTGCGCCACATCACGAACGAGAGCGTGATGCACGAAGAGTCGGACGTGAACGTCAAAGGCGTGGCTACGTTCGTCGGGGCGCTCGCCGTCTTCGGCATCATCATCTGCGTGATCGTCTACGGGCTATTTCTCTATTTCGAGAAGCGCGAGGCGCGCAACGAGGAGAAGGAATTTCACAGTCCGCTCGCGCGCCTACCGGAAGAACGGCGACCGCCGCAGAGCGTGCCGCACTTACAGGCCGCGCCCGGCATGCGCGCGCAGGACGATCCGAACTTGACAGACCCGCGCTCGAATCTGGAACTGAAAGAGCCGGACAGCGAATGGAAACTGCTGCGCGAAAAATACGAGTACGAGTTGACGCACGAAGGCCAGCCCGACCCAAGCACGGGCCAGCGCCGCGTGCCGATTGATCAGGCGATGCAGCAACTCCTGCAACAGGGTCTGCCCGCGCGCGCGACGCCGCAACCCGGCGACCCGACCATCATCGGCGGCATGGACATTCCATCGTATTCGAGCGCGGGGCGGCAGACGGAGAAGCGCGATCAGTAGGCGCTGAAGGAGCAAGGGCAGTCAGGAAAAAGTATGCAAGGTGTTTGGTCAAACGTAAACGGATCAGCGCGGCGCAGCGTGCGCTTCGCGCTCTGCGCCGCGCATGGCGCGCGTCGCCTGCGCTGCCTGCGTAGCTGCGCGCTGTTCTTCGTCGGGCTGCTGCTGCCGGCTGTCGGCTGTCTGCTGCCGACCGTTCAGGCGCAATACGCGCAGCCGCCGGAGCGCGTGGATACGGGGAACACGCCCGCCGCCATCTTGCAGGACGTGCGGATCGAGCAGCGGCTCGGCGCGCAGTTGCCGCTCGACGCGTCGTTTCGAGACGAGACGGGCCGCATTGTCAAACTCGGCGATTATTTCGGCGCGCGCCCGGTCGTCTTTGCGCTCGTCTATTACAAATGCCCGATGCTGTGCAATCAGGTGCTGAGCGGCATGGTCGGCGGCTTGCGCAGCGTGTCGTTTACGCCCGGCAAGGAGTTTGACGTGGTCGTCGTCAGCTTCGACCCGCGCGAGGGGCCGGTTGACGCGGCGCAGAAGAAACGCATCGTCGTCGGCGATTATCACCGCCCTGAGACGGCCGCCGGTTGGCACTTCCTGACGGGCGACAAAGCGGCGATTGACAGTGTGGCGACGGCCGCCGGTTTCCACTACGCCTTCGACGCGCGCACCAATCAGTTCGCGCACGCGAGCGCCATCATGCTCGCCACGCCGGCAGGGAAACTCTCGCACTACTTCTACGGCATCGACCCTGAGCCGCGCGGGCTGCGGCTCGGTCTCGTCGAAGCTTCGGCCGGCAAGGTCGGCTCGCCGGTGGATCAATTGCTGCTCTACTGTTACCACTACGACCCGACGACGGGGCGCTACGGCCCCGTCATCATGAATTTCATGCGGCTCGGCGGCCTCGTCACGGTGCTTGGCGTCGTGGCTCTGATCCTCGGCTTGCGCCGCGCCAGAGGCTTGCGCCCGACGGCGGGCCCGGCCGCGGCAGGAGGGACGGCCCTTTAAGCATGCAGATTCCTTTACCCAAGATCGATCTACCGCGACTCCCGTTCACGCCCGAACAGGCGTCGAGCACGGCGGGGCACGTTGACGCGCTCTACCTCTATCTGGTCGCAATCACGCTCTTTTTCTCCGTGCTCGTGGCGGGGCTTATCTTCTACTTCGCGGTCAAATACCGGCGGCGCACGCCCGACGAAATACCGCGCCCCATCGCCGGCTCGCTGCCGCTTGAGACGATGTGGACGGTCATTCCGCTCCTCATCGCCATGACGATCTTCGTCTGGGGCGCAAGCCTCTATTTCGCGCTCTACCGGCCGCCGCGCGACGCCGTCGAAATCTTCGTCGTCGGCAAACAGTGGATGTGGAAGTTTCAGCACACCGAGGGGCAGCGCGAGATCAACGAACTGCACGTGCCCGTCGGCGCAAAAGTTAAGCTGACGATGACGACCGAAGACGTGATCCACTCTTTGGCCGTGCCCGCTTTCCGGATCCGCTCAGACGTAGTACCGGGGCGCTACACCTACGTCTGGTTTCAGGCGACGAAGCCCGGCCGCTATTACCTCTTCTGCACAGAGTATTGCGGCACGAACCATTCGGGCATGGGCGGTTACGTCGTCGTGCAGGAGCAGAAAGAGTATCAGGCGTGGCTCGCGGGCGGCGCGAACGAATCACCCGCCGCACAGGGCGAGAAACTGTTCCAGAGTTTAGGCTGCGCGTCTTGTCACAAGATGGACGTGCAGGGGCGCGGGCCCATGCTCGCCGGTCTCTTTGGCAAGCCGCAGAAGATGGAGGACGGGCAGGAGGTCGTCGCCGACGAGGCTTACATCCGCGAGTCTATTCTCGACCCGCAGGCCAAGCGCGTGCTCGGCTTCGGCTCAGTCCAGATGCCCAGTTTTCGCGGGCAGGTGACGGAAGAACAACTGCTCGACCTGATCGCTTACATACGTTCGCTCTCCGCTCCGCCGGGCGCGGGCGGCGGCACGATCAATACGGCCGCGCCCGGCAACGGCAACACCAGCGGCATCGCGCCCGACACGCAGCGCATGAACCCGCTCAGCCCCACTGCACCGCGTGGGCCGCAAGGGGCGCAGAACACGAATACGAACACACAGGGCAGTAATCGGCCGCCGCAATAACATGCAGGTTGCGAAGCGATGGCCACGCCAGTCATACAACTGAGGCATTATGAGCGCAGCAGACACACCCGTTAACCCAATGAACCCGGCCGCGCCGGCCGCGCCACCGCGCGCCGACGCGCCCGAATGGCGCACGCGCTTTGCGCACACGAACTATCTAAACGCGGAGTACGGGATCAAGTCGTGGTTGTTGACCAAGGATCACAAGCGCATCGCGCTCCTCTACTTGATCTCGATCACGATCTTCTTCGCGCTCGGCGGCGCTTACGCCATCGCCATCCGGCTAGAGTTGCTCACGCCGGCCGGCGACCTCGTGCAGCCGCACACCTACAACAAGCTGTTTACGCAGCACGGGATTTTGATGGTCTTCTTCTTTCTGATCCCGTCAATTCCGGCCGTGCTCGGCAACTTTCTCGTCCCGCTCATGATCGGCGCGAAGGATTTGGCCTTCCCCCGCATCAACCTGCTCAGTTGGTACATCTATCTCGTGGGCGGCATCTTCACCATCTGGGCGCTCCTAAACGGCGGCATCGACACGGGCTGGACGTTCTACGTGCCCTACAGCACCACGTTCTCGAATACTTATGTCGTCGCGGTCGGGCTCGGCATCTTCATCACCGGCTTCTCGTCCATTCTGACGGGGCTGAATTTCATCGTCACCATTCACACGATGCGCGCGCCCGGCATGACCTGGTTTCGCCTGCCGCTCTTTATCTGGTCACACTACGCGACGAGCCTGATCATGATCCTCGGCACGCCCGTCATTGCCATCACCATCTTGCTCGTAGCCTTAGAGCGCGTCGCCCACATCGGCATCTTCGACCCGCGCCTCGGCGGCGACCCCGTCCTCTTTCAACACTTCTTCTGGTTTTATTCGCACCCGGCCGTCTACATCATGGTCTTGCCGGGCATGGGCGTCATCAGCGAGGTCGTCTCGACCTTTTCGCGTAAGAACATCTTCGGCTACTCGTTCGTCGCTTTTTCAAGCCTTGCCATCGCCGTCTTTGGCTTTCTCGTCTGGGGACATCACCTGTTCACGTCGAGCCAGTCGGTTTACGCCGGCATGATCTTCTCACTCATCAGCTTCGCCGTCGCCATTCCCTCGGCGGTGAAGGTCTTCAACTGGACGGCGACGCTCTACCGAGGCTCGATCTCTTACGACACGCCGATGCTTTACGCGCTCTCGTTCATCGGCCTATTCACCATCGGCGGGCTGACAGGTCTCTTCTTGGCCGCGCTTGGCATGGACGTACACCTGACAGACACCTACTTTATCGTCGCGCACTTCCACTACATCATGGTCGGCGGCACGCTCTCGGCCTACATGGCGGGCCTGCACATGTGGTGGCCGAAGATCACGGGGCGCATGTACCCGGAAGGCTGGGGCCGGTTTGCGGCGCTCGTCCTCTTCGTCGGCTTCAACCTGACGTTCTTCCCGCAGTTCCTGCTCGGCTACATGGGCATGCCGCGCCGCTACCATGCTTACGCGCCCGATCCCCTGTGGCAGGTCTTAAACGTGATGAGCACGGCGGGCGCGTCTATTCTCGGCTTCGGGCTGCTGATTCCGGCCGTCTATTTCATCTGGTCGATGCGCTACGGCAAGTTTGCGCCGCCGAATCCGTGGCCGGCCACGGGGCTTGAATGGCGCACGCTCTCGCCGCCGCCGACCGAGAACTTCGCGCGCACGCCGGTCGTCACGTGGGAGGCTTACGAGTACCGGCCCGTCGAGGAGATGGAAGTGATCGGCGCGGGCGACGCAGAGGGCGTGCAGCCCGTCGGCGGCACGATCAGCAGATAAGGAGACAAAAGGGGTATGACTGCGGCCGAGATTCATTTAACTGACGCAGAGGCGCACGCCGCTACCGCGCTGCAACACCATTTCGACAACATGGAGCAGCAGCGCGAGGCGGGCACGCTCGGCATGTGGGTCTTCCTCATCACGGAGATCATGTTCTTCGGCGGGCTGTTCACCGGCTACGTCATCTATCGCCTGTTGAACGCCGACGCGTTCGCCGTCGCTAGCAGTACGCTCAACTGGAAACTCGGCGCGCTCAACACGGCCGTGCTTATCACCAGCAGTTTGACGATGGCGCTCGCCGTCTTCTACGCGCAGACCGGCGTGCGGCGCATGCAGATCATCTTCCTGCTCATCACGATGTTGCTCGGCGCAACCTTTCTCGTCGTCAAGGGCTTCGAGTACGGCGAGAAGATCGAGAAGCATCACGTGCCCATCGCCGGTTTCTGGCACTGGGACGAGGCGCTGCCGGCGGGCGTCACGGCCGAGCGCGTGCAGATGTTCTACTGGATTTACTTTGCCATGACCGGCTTGCACGCGCTGCACATGATCATCGGGCTTGGCATCCTCGCCTGCCTCGTCTATTTCGCGTGGCGCGGGCGTTACACGCCGGAGTATCACGCGCCGGTCGAGATCAGCGGCCTCTACTGGCACTTCGTGGACATCGTCTGGATTTTCCTGTTCCCGCTTTTATACCTGCTCGGCGCGCATCTGTCGCACGGGCACTAGGTGACCGGCTCGCGGAGGAGTCATGTCGGAACACATCGTCTCAAGGCGACTCTACTTTCTCATCTTCGGCGCGCTGATGGTGCTGACGGCGATCACCGTCTATGCCGCCAACATCAATCTCGGCTCGGAGAAACTGAACACCGTCGTCGCGCTGACCATCGCCGTCGTCAAGGCGACGCTCGTCATCCTCTTCTTCATGCACGTGCGCTACAGCCCGCGCCTGACGTGGGTGGTCATCGCCAGCGGCTTCCTCTGGCTGGCCATCATGATCGTGCTGACGCTGAGCGATTACCTGACGCGCACACGCACGGCCCTGCCCGGTCGTTGACCGCCCGCGCTTAAGATCAGTCAACCCGCACGCCCTCGCGCGCCCGGTCGCAACCCTTTGCGCCGGGCGTCGTTTTTTGAACCTGCCGGTCGCGCCGAGCGTTTACCGAAGAGAAATAAGCATGCGCGGGTTCGTTTGCGCGTCAGAAAGCGCGCCGGGGCGCGCTCTGTGTTGTGCGGCGCGCGCGGGCGCGGCTACAATCGGGCGCGAACGTTGCCAACCGGGGCGCTCTTCAGTTGAGACATTTCCGAACGGCGGTGACTTTATGACGGAGCGATGTAAACAGTGCGGCGCGGAGCTATTCGCGGGGCAGCAGTTCTGCCGCCAGTGCGGCGCGCGCACGGGGCTGCTCTCGCACGACGACGCGGCCACGCAAATTCTGCCCGGCGGCCAGCCGCCCCGCCCCACCTCTGCTGCGCCCACCCCCACCGCCACGCTCGGCAACGAGCGCGCGACCGACCCAAACTTTGCGGCCTACGCGACCGCCAACTATGCGGGTGCGCCGCCGCAACCCGTCAGCGAGCGCGCCCCTTCATTGCCGGCCGGCGGGCAGCCTGCGCCGCGTCGGCGCGGCGTCTCGTTCGGTTGGGTGCTGCTCGCCCTGCTCATCTGCTGCATCGGCGGCGCAGTCATGGGCGGTTATTACATCTACACGGAGAGCGTCAAACCGCTCGTGCGCGAGATTAAGGTCGCAGTACCGAAAGCGCCGGCCGCGCCGCGCATCCCGCAGCCGCCGGCCCCACCCGCCGATGCAGATGCCGATGTACTCGACGAGGACGACGCCGACGTGAGCGACAACAAGACCGTCATCACCAAGACGTTTCCGCTCGCGCCCGACGAAGGCGAGTTCGCCGTGACGAACCTGAACGGCAACATCACCGTCGAAGGTTGGGACGAAGCGCAGGCGGAAGTGACCGTGACGAAGCGCGGCGGCACGCCCGACGAACGCGAAGCGACCGAGATCAAGCTTGAGCGCAACGACAACCACTTGGCCCTGCACACACAGCCGGGCGGAGCGGGCGACGGCCGAGAGGTCAGTTACGAGGTGAAACTCCCGCGTCGCTTGCAGCACCTCAGTCTCAGCACGATGAACGGCAACGTGACGCTCACGGGGCTGCACGCGGGCGTCGAAATCTCCACGCAGAATGGCAACGTCAAACTGGAAGACGTGGGCGGCGCGGTCGCCACGAAGACCGTCCACGGCAACACTAAGATTGTGCTGCCCACCGAGGGGCGCGACGCGGCACAGGTCTATAACGCGGTCAACGGCAACATCGAGGTGCAACTCACAGGCGACACGAACGCCGATCTGAAAGCCGAATCGACCACCGGCGCAATCGAAGCCGACGAGGCGCTCGGTCTCAACGTCGTCAAACAGATCGTCGGGCAACGCGCCGCCGGTCGCATCGGTCAGGGCGGCGCGGCCATCGTCATCAAGACCCTGAGCGGCAACATCAAGATTAAGAAGTAGCCGGTTAGGCAGCAGGCAGTTGCCACAGAGGTCGCCGGTCGCAGTTGCCGCGCAAAGCGTTTGCGTGAACTGTAACCGGCGACCTTTATCTTGCCCCTTTCCGCCATACGGTTGGCTGCCCAACTTTTCAACCTTGTGGCGTCTTTGCTGCGGCGCGCAGGATTGCCACAGTCGGCGCGTGCCGTGCGGCGCGGAAAGGCTTGATTTCTCGGCCGCCATGATGCCCCTGCGTGCTGGCACAAGCTTTGCCGCCATGCATGCGTGCGTAGGTGAAAAGCGGGAGGGCGTAAACGTCCGACCTCGCGCCGGGCGCGCATGGCCCTCCCGCTCAGCAAAGTAGTTTTATCAACTCAAAGCGGCCAAAAATTGGGCCGCGCCGATTGGGCAAAGGAGAATCCCACAGTGAGAAAGACAAGCAGCTTGCTTCTGGCGCTCGTGTTCGTGCTTAGTCTGGGCAGTTTCGCGTTCGCGCAGAACTCCAACACCGGCACCACCACGACGACGACCTCCACGACCGGCAGGATGAAGCATCACCGGAAACATAAAAAACATCATCGCCGCCATCGCATGCACAAGTCCGGCGGCGGCAGCACGGCAAACGGCAACAGCAACACTTAGTCGCCGCCAGCAGCACGACCGGACGCGCCGGCCCGTCGGCGCAAGCACCAGAGAGGGTGGGGCCAAACGAAGAGGCGGCTCCGCCCTTCTCCGCTTTAGCCCAACCGCGCGCCAAGCCCGCCCGCAACCCTTGCCTTCCGCGCCCGCCCGCCGTGCGTTATGCTTGCAGCAAAGGGCTTGAGAGGTTTGGACTGAGCGATGAAAACAGGGCAGCGCGCTTGAACAGTTCCGCTTCAGCCCGCAGCCCACAGCCCTCGGCCCTATTCTTATGCGGCCACTAAAGCTGCACACGAAGACGACGCTCTTGGCCTCGGCGATCACGGTCGCGGTGCTGGCGGTGGCGCTCGCCTACACGACGGCGCGCGTCGCCGAGATCGTGCGCGAAGAACAGAAGGCGCGGGCCGAACTTCAGGCGCTCAACTTCGCCGAACAGATCAGTGCCATGCCCACACCGCGCGACCCGCAGGCGCTCGCACAAGCCGCGACGCTCGTGCGCGGTGCGCGCCCCGACGTGGTGGCCGTGCGCGTCTGGGAGCGCGTGGGCGGCGTCTATATGGCGACGGCGGCGGCGGGCGACGCGGGCGCAGCCGAAATCTCCGACGATACGAAGGCGGCGCTCAGAAGCGGTTGGCCGTCGCGCGCCACGAGTGCCCGCCCCGTCGGCGCAAACGCTTCGCTCTATCGCGTCTTCGTGCCGATCAAAGAGGGCGAGCGTTTTAGCGGCGCGGTCGAACTGGTCGAACAACTCGAAGACGCGCCGACCATCGCGCGCAGTTACGAGCGCACAGCCGCCTTGATGGCGCTCATCGCGGTCGTGCTGATCACGCTCGGCACGTATCTGCTCTTTCGGCAGATCGTTTATCGCCCGGTCGAACGGCTGCTGGCCGCGATGGCCCGCGCCGAAGGCGGCGACCTCTCGGCGCAAGCGCCTGCGCGCGCGCCCGACGAACTAGGGCTGCTCTCGCGCAACTTCAACCGCATGATCGGCCGCCTGCGCGCCATGACCGACGAGCGCGAGGCGCAGCGCCGCGTCCTGCAAGAGCGCGTCCACGAAGCGACGGCCGAGTTGCAACAGCAGAACGAACAACTCGAAGAGACCAACCGCGAGCTATGGCGCACGACGCGGCGGCTGACCGAGTTGGAACGACTCGCCGCCGCCGGGCAGACGGCCGCGCAGTTTGCCCACGAGGTCGGCACGCCGCTCAACCTGATCAGCGGCCACGTGCAACTCCTCAGCGCGCAACTCGGCGCGGACGAGCGCGCCGCCACGCGCCTCAGCACCATCAGCGCACAGATCGAGCGCATCGAGCGCATCGTCCGGCAGATGCTCGACCGCACGCGCCCCGCCGCCGTCGCACCCACGCCGCTCGATCTGAACGCGCTGCTGGTACGCATCTTCGACACGGTTGCCCCTGCGCTCGACGCACGCCAAGTCCGTTTGCACACGGCGCTCGCGGACGGGCTGCCGTTGGTTGCGGGCGATGCTGATCGCTTGCAGCAGGTCTTCATCAATCTCTTCAATAACGCGCTCGATGCGATGCCGACGGGCGGCGAGTTGCACGTCCGCACGGCGAGCAGCCCCGCGCAGGTCTTGGTCGAGTTTGCCGACACGGGCTGCGGCATGACGGAGGATGTGCGCGCGCACATCTTCGACCCGCTTTACACGACGAAGGAGCAAGGGCGCGGCACAGGCTTGGGCCTCGTCGTCGTCCGACAGGTCATGCGCGAACACGGCGGCGAGATCGAGGTTGAGAGCGAACGCGGGCGCGGCGCAACTTTCCGCCTGCGTTTCCCCGGCGCGCAGGCATTTGCGGCGCACGCGCCAGCAGAGCAGACGACGGTGGCGCGCGTTTAGGCTGCCCGCGCACGACGGTTGGTATTGAGCAAATGAAACGTATTCTGGTGGTTGACGATGACCGCGCTTCGTGCGAGTTGCTGCGTGAGATTTTCGCCGGACAGGGCTGGACGGCGGAGACGGCGCAGACGCCCGCGCGCGCGCTGGCGCTCGCTGATGGCGCGCAGTTCGATTTAGTCGTCAGCGACGTGAATCTGGAAGCTGAACAGTCGGGGCTTGATCTGCTGCGTAGTCTGCGCGACCGCTGCCCGGTCATACTGGTGACGGGCTTCGGCACGCTCGGCGCGGCGGTCGAAGCCTCGCGCGAGGGCGCTTGGGATTTCATCTCGAAGCCGTTCAAGGTCGAAGAAGTGATTGCGACGGCGCGGCGGGCGATGGAGCCGCCGGGCGCGGGCGAGCCGAGCGGTGCTGCCCCGGCGACCATCTCGGCGCGCTACGAAGAGGCCGGCTTGACGGGGCGCGCGCCCGCGATGATCGAACTCTACAAAGAGATCGCACGCGTCGCGCCGTCGCGCTCGACCGTGCTGATCGTCGGCGAATCGGGTACGGGCAAAGAGTTGGTCGCGCGCGCCGTGCATAAACATAGCCCGCGCGCCGCGGGTGCGTTCGTGCCCGTCAACTGCGGCGCGCTCGCCGAGACGCTGCTGGAAGCCGAACTGTTCGGGCACGTGCGCGGCTCGTTCACCGGCGCGCACACGGATCGCAAGGGTCTGTGGGAAGAGGCCGAGGGCGGCACGCTTTTCTTAGACGAGATCGGCGAAACCAGCCCGGCCATGCAGGTGAAGCTGCTGCGCGCGTTGCAGGAGGGCGAGATTCGCCGCGTCGGCGCAACGCGTACGACGAGCGTGGATGCGCGCGTCGTCGCCGCGACGAACCGCGATCTGGAAACAGAGGTCAAGGCGGGGCGTTTCCGCGAAGACCTGTTCTATCGCCTGAGCGTCGTCGCGCTGCACGTGCCGCCGCTGCGCGACCGGCGCGGCGACATCACGCTGCTGGCCGAGCGTTTCCTGCGCGCGGCGATTGCAGGGACGGCGCGGCGGCTACGCTTCGCGCCGGACACGCTCGCGGTGCTTGCGGCTTACGATTGGCCCGGCAACGTGCGCGAGCTTGAATCGGCGGTTGAGTATGCGGCGCTGCACGCGCGCGGCGCAGAGGTCGCGCCCGAAGACCTGCCCGCCAAACTGCAAGCCTTCGCCGCCCGCGCGCGCGTCGCCGCCACGCCGTCACCGCTCGCCACGCTCTACGCCGACCTGCCCGCGCTCGACGAACTCGAACGCCGCTACCTGCTCCACGTCCTCGAACGCGTCCACGGCAACCGCACGCGGGCCGCCGAAGTGTTGAGGATCGACCGCCGCACGCTCTATCGCATGGCCGAGCGATTCGGCATTCAACTCGACGGCGAACAGAGCGCGGGCAGCACGGAGCAGTAGGCGTAGGCAGTTAGGCCAATCTGCCGTGCAATGTAAACAGCTTTGGCCGGCTTCAGCCGCTTACAGCACACACGTAGTCTTCAACTGCTTACGGCCTACAGCCTTACAACTTGCTGTCTTCCGCGCCGTGCAGGGTGTCGAGTTTTTTGTCGAGCACGTTGAGGTCGCGGATGGCGTCTGTGTAGGCGTTGCGTTGGATGGTGCGCTCGGCGGTGTTGAGTTCGCGCAGGGCGGAGCGCAAAGCCTCGCGGACGGGTTCGTCGTGCGGTTTGTCGTGCAGCGCGCGCGTGAGTGCGTTCTCGGCCTGTTCAAGTGCGCGCAGCGCCGCGACGCTGGGACGCTGCGTGAGGGTTGTGCGCCGCTTGCTCAGGCTGGTGATGGCCTCTGCGATGTGATCGCCGGCCGCTTCAATGTCTTCATCGCGTGCCGGCAGTTGCGGTGCGACGGCGATGGCGGGCGCGGGCAAAGCCGAGAGGCGGCTCGCGTCCACCGTGACCGTCTCTTCGACGGGCCGGCCCGTGCAGGCGGCCAGCGACAGGCTCAGGAGCAAGCCGCACAGCAGCGCCGCAACGCGCAGCGCACCACTCTTTCTCTGCGCGCGAACGGAGAAGGGCACGGCCACCTCCTCAAATGACCGTGCCCTTCTGATTACGCAAGCGACCTTCGGCGGTACGCAAAAATTGCGTCCATGACCCATGCGCAGAAGGTCTGCCTTGGCACCGTTCACAAATCCTTCCAGAGCAACGGCCATGCCGCCCACAGCGCCCACCGTAAGCGCCCGATTTACGCGGTCTGCACGCCGGCGGCGCGCGGCGCACAGCGGACGCGGCTGTGGCGTTTATGACCGGCGCGCAAAGCTGCCACAGCGCCGGCTTGCTTGACGCCGCCGCCGCGACAAGGCTACAAACGTCTTACGCTTTGCCGCTCCCCTTTATCATTTCGCTTGGCGCGTTCGTCCTAATCCTGCTCGCTGGAGTCTTTGATGAGCCTGTCGCTCAAGCCCGAACATCTGAAGCGTTACAAAGACATCGCGTACCTCTTTATGAAGTACGGCCGCTCCGACCTCGTGCAACAGGCGGGCCTCACCGCCGTCTTGCAAGACATGGACGAAGTAGCGAAGCCGGAAGACGTAGCCAAGGCGGACGATCTGGCCGCCGACCTCGAACGGCTGGGGCCGACCTACATCAAGCTCGGGCAACTGCTGTCCACCCGCGCAGACCTGTTGCCGCCGCCCTATCTCGAAGCGCTGACGCGGCTGCAAGACAAGGTCGAGCCGTTCTCCTTCGCGGAAGTTGAGCAGATCGTCGCCAGCGAACTCGGCGTGCGCCTGTCGAAAGCGTTCACGTATTTCGACTCGACGCCGATTGCTTCCGCCTCGCTCGGTCAGGTACACCGCGCGGAACTGCGCGACGGTCGCCACGTCGTCGTCAAAGTACAGCGCCCGAACATCCGCGATCTGATCGTCGAAGATTTGGACGCGCTCGCCGGCATGGCCGAGTTTCTCGACGCGCACACGGAGATGGGGCGGCGCTACGAGTTCGCCACGATGCTCGGCGAGTTGCGCAAGAGCCTGCTGCGCGAGTTGGACTACCGCGAAGAGGCGACGAACCTGCTGACCCTGAGCGAATCGCTCCGCGAGTTTGAGTCGATCATCGTGCCCGCGCCCGTCGCCGACTACACCACCTCGCGCATCCTGACGATGGACTACGTGCGCGGCAAGAAGATCACCGCGCTCAGCCCGCTTGCGCGCATCGAGTTGGACGGCGCAGGCCTCGCCGAACAACTCTTCCGCGCGTACTTGCAACAGATGCTCGTGGACGGCTTCTTCCACGCCGACCCGCATCCCGGCAACGTCTTTCTCACCGACGACCGCCGCATCGCCCTGCTCGACGTAGGCATGGTCGGCCGGCTCTCCGGCGCATTTCAGGATCAGATGTTGCGCCTGCTGCTGGCGATCAGCGAAGGGCGCGGCGACGAGGCCGCCGACATCACCATTCGCATGGGCCAAGCCAAAGCGAACTTTGCCGAAATGGATTTTCGCCGCGCCATCTCCGACCTCGTCGTGCGCCACACGGGCGCGAAGCTGCAACAGATTGACGCGGGCGCGGTCACGCTCGAAATCCAGCGCATCGCCGCCGAGAACGACTTTCGCCTGCCCGCCGAGTTCACCTTGATCGCCAAGGCGCTGCTTAATCTCGATCAGGTGGTCTACACGCTCGCGCCCGACTTCGACCCGAACGCCGTCATTCGCCGCTACGCGAGCGAGTTGATGCAGCAGCGGCTCTTGAAGTCGCTCGCGCCGGGCAACATCATGTCGAGCTTGATTGAGGTCAAGGAGTTTCTGGAAAAATTCCCCGCACGCGTCAACAAGATTCTGGACGCAGTGGGCAACAACGAACTGTCGATCAAGGTGGACGCCATTGACGAGCGCATCGTGCTGGAAGGCTTGCAGAAGGTGGCGAACCGCATCACGCTCGGTCTCGTCATCGCCGCCATGATCGTCGGCGCGGCGCTGATGATGCGGGTCGAGACGAGCTTCAGGATTTTCGGCTATCCGGGCTTCGCCATGCTCTTTTTCCTCATCGCCGCCGCCGGTGGCATCTGGCTTGGCCTCGTCATCATCTTCTCCGACAAGCACGCCAAAGACGATGCCGACAAATAAGTCGCGCCGCGTCGCCGGTAGCCGACAGCCGGCCGGGCACGCCGGGCGGCGCAAGGAGACGCCTTACAGCGCCCATTTAGATTTTGCCTTTTGCGCTCGCATTAGGGCATAATAGCGCCCGTCTGGTTCCTCTCTCGCGCATCAACGGTGATGCGCCCCGCGAAGTTAAGCAGTTCGGAAGCGGCGGCGTCAGGATAGTTCGAGAGCAGGTTTGAATGAATAACTGGTAGAAGCTGCTCGTCAGAGCGTCCGAGTCCGCGACTTCGCTGCCACCGTCCGCCGAAGCCCATAGCATTCGAGCTTCTCTTCACACGCCCAACCGGGGCGAGGATTTTGTCCGTTATGACCATTAGACTTTTCGTCGGTAATCTCAACTTCAAAACTTCCAGCGAAGATTTGCAGGAACTCTTCGGCCAAGTAGGCGAAGTGCAGTCCGCTTCCGTCGTGACCGACCGCGAGACGGGTCGCTCGCGCGGCTTCGGCTTCGTCGAGATGGCGTCGCAGGAAGATGGCCAAAAGGCCATCGAGCAGTTCAACGGCAAGGATTTCAACGGTCGCAACCTGACCGTCAACGAAGCGCGTCCGCGTGAGGATCGCGGCTTCGGCGGCGGCGGCGGCGGTGGCTACGGCGGTGGCGGCGGCGGCAACCGGCGCGGCGGTGGTGGCGGCGGCGGTGGTCGCGGCGGCTACGGCGGCGGTGGTGGCGGTGGCGGCGGCCGCGAGCCGCGCTGGTAAGTTCAGAGCCAGCTTATAAACCAACAATTTAAGCGACGGCACGCACCCCGGCCCGCTCCGGCCAGACCGGGGTGCGATGCCCCTAGACTGTCCTTCGCCGCTTGACGTTTGCACGCGGTTTGGTTAAACAAGTAAGGCAAACATAGAGCGCCAGAGACTGACTACAGGTTGAGCGCGGCAGATTTTTTAGGATCAGGAGAAGAGATGGCCACAGTTAACGTTAATTCCGGCGAGTCAATCGAGAGCGCGCTGCGCCGCTTCAAACGCAAAGTGATGACCGAAGAGATCATCAAGGACGCGAAGAAGCACGCCTTCTTCATGTCGAAGGGGCAGAAGGCGAAGCTCAAATCGGCGCTGGCGCGCAAGCGCAACAAGAAGAAGCGTCGCCCGCCGCAGCAGCAACAACAGCGCGGCTAGCACTTTAGAGAACGCAAACACAACCGGAGCCGACGAGCAGCCATGTTCGTCGGCTTCAGCCTTTTTCGCCTTACCTGACCCTTGCGCGCCCGTCAACGCTTTCTCTTTTTGCTCCCGCCCTGCGCGCGGCCGCGCGGCGCGTGGTGTTTCTTAAACTCCTGCATGCCCGCTTCGACCACGCTCCGCGCACGCTGCGGCCCGTAGCGGCCGAGCGGCGCAAACACCTTGCCCTTCATCTCGTTGTACGAGACGAAGAAATGCTCGATCTCGGCCACTAGATTGTCGTTCAACTGCCCCAACGAGCGCACGCCTTTGTAGTTGCGCGCCTTAGCCGCGACGCCGATGAGCCGGTCGTTGCGCTCCGTCTCGCCTTCTTCGGTCTGCTCCGCCTCGATCACACCGATGAGGCGCGTCAGTACGAGGCAGCCGGTAAACGCCGCCTCGTCCATCAGCACGAGCACGTCGAGCGGGTCGCCGTCGCCGCCGAGCGTGGCGGGCACGAAACCGAAGTCGAAGGGAAAGACCGCGCCGGCCGGCAAGACGCCGCCCAACTTGAACAGCCCTAGCTGCTCGTCGTAGTTGAACTTGTTCCGGCTGCCCTGCGGCGTCTCGATGATGACGTGCAGGTCGCCGGACTCTTCGTCAAAAGTGGCCAGTTGATCGAGCCGCGCGGCGGGTGCGAGTTTGGTTGCCATAAGACCTCTGCAAGTTGAATCGTCTGTTTGAGCGTTGCGGAATACCTTTACGCCAACGCGCCCGTGCTTTCAACTCCGGCGGACGATAAAATGAGCGCCGCGCAGCTTGCATGAAGCTTAGCGGCGCGCACACGTAAGCTGGTTGGGCACTTTAGCGAGCCGACTGTCCAGCACGCCAACTGATTGTTATAATCCGGGCGATTAAATCCTTATCAACACGCGCGAAACCGAACGAGCATGTCGCCGCCGCGCCGACCGCCACGACAAACAACTTGACGAACAGCAGAGCAACACGGAGCGAACATGGGCACGGATGAATCGTTGTGGGAAGTTGCGGATCAGACGGCGCGGCTGGCGGAGCTAATCAGTGAGACAGCGCCGCTCAAGGAAGCGCCGCTCAGGCGCGATGTGCGCTCGCTCGGCCGTCTGCTCGGCGAGGTGTTGAAGGAGCAGGCGGGCGCGGAACTGTTCGCGGCCGTCGAAGAGTTGCGCACGCTGACGATCCAGCACCGCGAGCGCCACGCGCAGCAGTTTGCCGTCTCGGACGAACTGCCGGACGAGCACGAGTTGGGCGAGCGCGCGCAGTCCATCGTCGGCCGGCTCGACGTGGCGACCGCCTACCGTCTGTCCAAAGCCTTCGCCACCTATTTCGAGTTGACCAACCTCGCCGAGACGAACCATCGCAAGCGTCGTCGTCGCGCGGCGCTCGTTGCGCCCGCGCATCCCGCGCCACCCGGCTCGTTCCTCGGCACGCTGCGCCGGCTGCGCGCCGCCGGCGTGGACGGTCAAGCCGCGCTCGCGCTGCTCCGCCGCGTCGAAATCGTGCCCGTCTTCACCGCGCACCCGACCGAAGTTGCGCGCCGCACCGTCCTCTTCAAACGCCAACGCATCGCCGCGCAGCTTGAACAACTCGACCGCTTGCCGCTCACCGACAGCGAAGCCCGCGCGGGCGCGGACGCGATCACGGCCGAGATCACCGCCCTGTGGCAGACCGACGAAGTGCGTCGCCAGCCGCCGACCGTGCGCGACGAGATCAAGATGGGACTTGATTATTACCCGAACTCTCTGATCGCCGCGCTCCCGCGCCTCTATGAAAATCTCGCCGCCGATTTCCGCGAAGCTTACGGCATCGAACTGCGCGCACGCGACCTGCCGACGGTCGTGCGCTTCGGCTCCTGGATCGGCGGCGACCGCGACGGCAACCCGTATGTGACGCCCAACTGCACGCGCGATGCGCTCGTGATGGCGCGGCGCGTTATCCTCGAACACTACACGAGCGCCATCACCGAACTGCTTGATCGCCTCAGTGGCTCGACGCTTCAGGTCGCGGCTTCGACGGAACTGCAACAGGCGCGCGCCGATTACGCCGCGCGCTTTTCGAGTCTCGACAAACAGATCGAAGCGCGTGCGCCGGGCGAAGTCTATCGCCGCTTTCTAATCTTCGTCGCGCACCGGCTGCGCGCTGCGACAGTCGAGCCGGCGCAGACGGACGCCTACCGCGACGCGCAGGAGTTTGCGACCGACCTGACGCTCATGCGCGCGAGCCTCGCGGCGCACGGCGGCGAGCGAATCGCACGCGCATGGCTCGACCCGCTGCTGCGCCAGACAGAAACTTTCGGCTTCCACCTGCACACGCTCGACGTGCGCCAGCACGCACGCGTCCACGCCCGCGCCGTCGAAGAACTCACGCGCGGCGACGCAGGCATCTTGCCCGCGCCGCCCAGCGATGAAACGCGCACGCTCTTTGACACGCTGCGCGCCGTCGCCGCGCTCAAAGCCGAGTTGCCGCCTGAATCAATCCGCACCTTCGTCATTAGCGGCGCGCAAGGTGCGGCGGACGTGCGCGCGGTCGTGTGGCTCGCGGAACTGTGCGGCGTGCAGGTCGCCGCCGCCGAGGCCGCGCGTGATCCGGGCCTCATGCCCGTGCCGCTCTTTGAGTCCATCGCAGACCTGCGGCGCTGTCCTGAGGTCTGCCGCGAGTTGTGGACTGCGCCGGACTATGCGCGCCTGCTCGACTCCTGGGGCCGCACGGCCGAGGTGATGCTCGGCTATTCCGACTCGAACAAAGACGGCGGGATGCTGACGAGCACGTGGGAGATTTACAAAGCGCACCGCGCGCTGCACGAGGTTGCGGCCGATTGCAACGTCCGTTTGCGCCTTTTTCACGGGCGGGGCGGCACGGTTGGGCGCGGCGGTGGGCCGACGCATCAAGCGATTCTCGCGCAGCCCGGCGGCGCGTTCACCGGCGCGCTCAAACTCACCGAGCAGGGCGAGGTGCTCAACTGGAAATATGCCGATTCGGCCTTGGCCGAACGCAATCTGGAACTGATGATCGCCGCCGCGCTCGAATCTTTGACGCGCGGGCCCGAATCTGCTGACGCGCGCCACGCCGAATGGTGCGCCGCGCTCGACGAAATGTCGGCCGACGCGTTCGCCTTCTATCGCACGCACGTCGCGGACAATCCAGACATCGTGCCCTACTTCGAGCAGGCGACGCCTGCGGGCGAACTCGAACACGCGCGCATCGGCTCGCGCCCTGCCAAACGCGGCGAGCAGCGCGGTCTCGCAGACCTGCGCGCGATCCCCTGGGTCTTTGGCTGGATGCAGAGCCGCCACGTCCTGCCCGCCTACTTCGGCGTCGGGCACGCCCTCACGCGCTTTGCCGACCGCAGCGCCGCGCACGAAAGCACCCTGCGCGCCATGCTTGCCGGCTTCCCACTCTTTCAAGACCTGCTCAGCAACGTCGAGATCGGCATGGCCAAGGCCGACCTCGGCATCGCCCGGCTCTACGCCGAACTGGTTGCCGACGAAGCTCTGCGCGCCCGCGTCTTCAAAATGATCTGCGCCGAGTTTCAACGCACACGCCGCATCATCCTGCGCCTGACGGGGCACGGCGAGTTGCTGGCGGCAAATCCCGTGCTCGCCCACTCCATCCGGCTGCGCAATCCTTATGTCGATCCGCTCAGTCTCATTCAGGTCGAACTCCTGCGCCGCAAACGCGCGGGCGAAGAGAGCGCGCCGCTCAACTACGCCCTCGCCGCCACCATCAACGGCATCGCTTCGGGCCTGCGCAACACCGGTTAGGGCATAAAGCAGACCGGGACGCCGGCATCAGCCGGACGGGTACGGTTTGGCCCCGCAAAAATCCCTGTAAATCCTTGTAATAATTCGTAAACATAAAACGTCTATTCAGCGTATAGACCTGCGTCCGACCAGTCACGCCTCGGGGCCGAAGCTTGCGCCATGAAATACTTTTACTCGTTCTACGCCGAATCTTTCCGCATCGCGCTCAACTCGATCCTCGCGCACAAGCTGCGCGCATTCCTGACGCTCATCGGCATCATCATCGGCGTGGCGTCAGTGGTGCTCGTCGGCGCGGCCATCTCCGGTTTGAACACCTACGTGATCGAAAAGGTCGGGAAGATGCTCGGCACGAACCATTTCATGATCGCGCGCATGGTCAGTTCGGGCGAGCTATCGGAAGAAGAGTTGGAGCGGCGCAACCGGCGCAACCCGAAATTGCAGTTCGCCGATCTGGAATGGTTGCAGGCGCAGTGTCGCTCGTGTACGGCGGTTGGCGCGGAAGTCGGGCGCGGCACTAAGTTTGAACAGGACGGCGTTACTTTCTACGGCGGCGTCATCTTCGGCGTGACGGCGAACATGGCCGAGATCGAGGACAAGACGATCATCGAAGGACGCTTCTTCGAGCAGTCGGAGGTTGATCACGGCGAACTCGTAACCGTGCTCGGCGCGGACATCAAGGACAAGTTCTTCCCCGATAAAGATGCCATCGGGCAGACGATGAAGGTGGGCGGCTTGCCCATGCGCGTCGTCGGCGTCGAGGAGCGGCGCGGGCCCATCTTCGGCGATCTGGTGGACAAGCACGTTTACATTCCGATCACGACGTTTGCGCGCCTCTACGGTCGCCCGCAGGACATGCAGATTCACGGCAAGGGCGCGACGCCGGGCCAGTTTCAACTCACCATTGAGGACGCGCGCACGGCGCTCCGTAACTATCACAAACTGGTGGGCAGCGAAGAGGACGACTTCGGGCTGGTCAACACGGAAGAGTTGCACGGGCAGATCGATCAGTTCACCGGCGCAATCGCGCTCGTCGTCACGCCGATCACGATGATCTCGCTCGTCGTCGGCGGCATCGTCGTGATGAACATCATGCTGGTGAGCGTGACGGAACGCACGTTCGAGGTGGGCTTGCGCAAGGCGCTCGGCGCTCGGCGCAAGCAAATCCTGTTGCAGTTTCTGATCGAGTCGGCACTGCTGTGCGCGCTGGGCGGCATACTTGGGCTGCTCTTAGCGGCCGGGCTGTCGTGGGTCGTCACCGCGCTGACGCCGATCACGATGACGATCACCGTCGCCTACGTCGCGCTCGCCATCGGCGTGTCGAGCGGCATCGGTCTCATCGCCGGCATCTACCCGGCTTTCAAGGCATCGCGCCTCGACCCCATCGTCGCCCTGACGAGAACTACCTAAAGCGAGACCTGCTATGCGACTACGCTTGCCCGGCTTTATCACTAAGGACATCATCGCCATGGCGCTCGACTCTATTCGGGCGCACAAGTTTCGCAGCGCGCTGACCGTGCTCGGCATCATCATCGGCGTGATGACGGTCATCGTCGTCGCGGCGATGCTGACGGGCTTGCGCGGCAGCCTCGTCAAGATCGTCGAAGAGTACGGCGCAAACAACATCTACGCGTTCCACCTGACGACTGGGATCACGGTCGGCGAGCGCGATCAGAAGGAGCGCGTGCGCAAGCCCCTGACGGCAGAGGACGGCGAGGCCGTGCGCGCACAGGCGACGGCGGTGGCGGACGTGGCCTACGAAGCGCCGAACATCGGCGGTTGGGGCAGCGGCTTTGACGACACGATCATCACCGACACAGGCAAGACCTACCGGCGCGGCAACACGCAGGGCGTCACGGCTAACTATGGTGTGGTGACGAACGTCAAAATCAAAGAGGGGCGCTTCATCAACGAGCAGGACGATACCTACCGGCGCAACGTGATGGTCATCGGCGTCAACGCCGCCGAGGCGCTCTTTCCCGATCAACCCGACAGCATCGTGGGCACACGCGTCAAGATGGGCGGCTACGTGTGGGAGATCATAGGCACGCTGGAGAAACGCAAGAGCACTTTCCTCGGCGAGAACGACGAGGACAACGCCGTCTATGTGCCGTTTCGCACGGGCGTGCAGGTCGCGCCCGGCCGCAAGTTCGTGCTCTTGATCGTGCAGGCGAAATCCGGTCTCAGGCAGGAGGCTTACGACCAGACGGAAGAGATACTACGCACGCGGCGCAGCGTGAAGTTCGATCAGCCGAACGACTTTGATCTCAAAACGGCAGACACTTTCGTCGGGCAGTTCGACAGCATCTTCGGCATGGTCGGCCTCATCGCCATCGCGTTCTCCGGGATCGGGCTTCTGGTTGGCGGCATCGGCGTGATGAATATTATGCTGGTGAGCGTGACGGAGCGGACGCAGGAGATCGGTGTGCGTAAAGCCATCGGCGCGCGGCGGCGCGACATCGTCAGCCAGTTCCTCTACGAAGCCATGACGTTGACGCTCTTTGGCGGGATCGCTGGCGTCCTGCTCTCCGTCGGCGTGAGCCAATTGATCATGCTGCTCGTGCCGAACCTGCCGGCGGCTGTGCCCGCGTGGGCCGTCATCACGGGGCTGGTCGTCTCAATCGGCATCGGTCTTATCTTCGGCGTCTGGCCGGCGATGAAGGCCTCGCGGCTCGACCCGATTGAGTGCCTGCGCTACGAATAGCTGCAAGCGTAGATAAAAATATGGCGGGCGCGCGTGGATTGTTGTCCGCGCGCGCCCGCTGTCTGTTTCATGCGACCGCTCCGGCTTTCAAACCAGTGCCGCGCCTTATCTGTTGAAGCGCGAGCGCACGCGGCGATTTATGTAGATGCGTTGACCGGGCGCGCGGGTATAGCCGCGACCCAGATGGCGACCGGGGTTATAACGTTGACGGAACATGAGTCGCTCGGCGCGTTGATGCTGTTTGAGCGCCGTCCGCTCGCTGCGGCGCTGATCGCGCCAGTTGCGGTCGTTGTTGTAAACGCGCCGCTCGCTGCGCAGCCGTTCGCGCAACTCGCGCCGCTCAAACTTCTGGTGCTCCTTCAACTCGCGGTGCGCCGCCTTGCGCCCCTCGTGATCGTATCTGCCTTGAGCGTAAGTTGCGCCGCCCGCGCCGCACAATAGCGTCGCACCGAGCAGCAGCAAACTCGACAAACGTTTCAAATTGATTGCCCTAAATCTCATAGCTGTCCTCCCACCGTAATTTGCCTGATGTCTTGATGGCCGGGCGTGTGTCCGCGACCCGACACAGTCGTCGTCAAGCCGGACAGGGAGAGCGGCTGCAAACTATACAGTTTAGCCGCGAAATGGCTTGGTCGCGGCTAGAGAGCGCAAGCCATGTGCCAGCTTAAGGGCGCGGCGCGTTAGCGGAGGAAGCGACCCGGTTGGCTGGAACTATCGTCTCATGCTACATTCAGCGCCAGAGGCAAGTCACAGATCATCTTCCCAACACAACCGGACGCGCTTGACCTACGGATCCTACATCGTTACATCGTGCTGCTATTCGAGCCTAAGGGAGTCTTTAATATGCTTAGTCGTCGCCTTCGCTCGTCTGTGTCAACCTTGCTGGCGCTCGCCTGCATGTGGGCTGCGCTCGGCGCATGTCTCCCGCGTGCATCGGCGCAGCCGCCAAAGCCAAACGGCAGCATGACGCAGGCCACGGCCACGCTCAGACAGGGGCAAGCGCTGCTGCGACGTAATCAGGCCGACCAATCTTTGCCGTTGCTGGAATCCGCGCTCAAGCAGTTCGACAATACGGGCGATCAAGTGGGCGCAGCCGCCGCGCACGATGCGCTCGGCGACGTATACATCCGGCAAGGGCAGTACGAACTCGCGCTGCCGCACTATCAGGCCGCCGCCGACGCTTATCGCACGTGGAAAGAGACGGGCAGCGCCAATCTCATGTTCGCCAAACTCGGCGAAACTTACTACCTCGCCGGACGCACTGACGACGCGCAGAAAGCCTTCGCGCAGATCAGCCAGCAAGGCAAGAACAACCCGAACGGCGGCAGAGGCTCAGGCGGCGACGGCAGCAGCAACGGCCGCGACGGTCAAAACTCAGGCGGCACAAGCGGCACAGTCACGTTCGCTGCCGTGAGCGCCGCGCTCCTGCCCGGTCTCACCTGCGACGCGCTCGGCGCGCCGCGCCGGCCCGATCAGCCAGCGCTGCCCGGCAGCAGTGGCGGCGCAAAGGCGAGCGAGCCGCCCAACATGGGGCACGCGCCGCAAGGTGCGGACGGCATCGGCCGCATGGACTTGCGCGTGACGGACGAGCAGGGCAATCCCGTCTCGGGCGTCGAGGCGCGGTTGTCAACGCAGCGCACGAACGGCTTTCTCTGCGACTGCATGAATCACACCGATGTGACGGGCCGCGCCCTCATGAACCCGATTCACATCGGCCCGCAACTCAAACTGCAACTGAAAGCCAAAGGTTATCCGGCGCAGGAGATAAACGTGCAGCCCGGCGCGATAGCTGAACCTTACCGCGTCGTGCTGCACCGCGTCGGCAGCGCCACCGTCCTGCCGCCCGGTGCGACGCCTCCCGCCGCGGCCGCCGCGCAGGCGGGCAGCAACGCAAGCACGCAGCCCAGTTCGCCCCGCGCCTGCTTCGATCTCTACGCGCTCTTTATCGGCTACGTGACGGCCGAACTCGGGCTTGGGCGCATAGACTTCGAGCGCAACGACCTTGCCGCCGCGCAGACGCACTTCGAGAACATACTCGCCGCAACCGATGGCAACGCGCCGACGGCGAGCCTGCTGGCGGCGCGGCTCTATCGGGCCGTCGCGCGCACGAGTCTCGGCGACATCGCGCTCAAACAGGGGCACTACGCCGCCGCCGCCAAACTCTACGAGCAGGCGGCGCGCATCGCCGCGACCGACAACCGGCCGGAACTCGCTTGGGCCGCCGCGCGCGGCATCGGGCGCAGCAGTTGGCTGCAAGCGAACGAGGCGCGCGACCCGCAGTCCGCCCTTGCTCTACGCAACGAGGCGCGCGCCGCTTATCGCACGGCGCTCGACCGCATCGAGACGCTCTTTGCCGGCAGTCTGCGCGCCGACGACGCGCGCACAAGTTTTCTCGCGCGCACGAAGGATGTCTTCGACGAGGCCGCGATGGTCTCGGCCGAGATGTCTCTAACGACCGCGACACAGGGCCGATCCGCGCAGGGGCAACCTACGTTCGCCCACGCACCCGATTCGGCGGGGCCGCTTAGCGGCCCCGCCTTGGCCTACGCGGTCGAAGCGTTCCGCATCGCCGAAGAGGGGCGCGCACGCTCGCTCCTCGATCTGTTGAGCGAAGCGCACGCCGACATCACGGCGGGCGTACCCGCCGAGTTGTTGCAGCGCCGCGCCGACAATCTCGCGCGCCAGCAGGAGCTTGCAGACCTCTTGACCGGCGTGGGCGCAAACAGCGGCGCGCCCGACAACACGGTTACTAAACTCGAAGCGGAACTGGAACGATTGTCGCTTGAAGCGCAGAGCCTGGAGAATCAGATCAGGGTCGCCAGCCCGCGCTACAACACGCTGGTACGTACGCAGCCGCTCACGCTTGCCGAAGTGCAGACGCAGGTGCTCGACAACGACACGGTGTTGCTGGAATACAGTCTCGGCAACGAAAGCTCTTATCTCTGGGTCGTGACGAAGAACAACGGACTGGCGCTTTACCGGCTGCCGGCGCGCGCCAACATCGAGGCGCAAGTCGAGCGTGTGCGCGCCGAGCTAGTCCCGACGGGGCAGCGCCGTTCCATCGTTGATCTGACGGGCGACAGCCAGCGCGGTCTTGCGCTCGGCGGTGCGCCGCCACCGCAGAACGTACAGGCTTACGCGGACGCCGCCTACGCGCTCTATCGCAGCGTCGTCGCGCCCGCCGCAAGCATGAGCGCCAACAAGCGCCTGCTCGTCGTCGCCGACGGCGCGCTCAACTACGTGCCCTTTGAAGCCTTGGTCACGCAGCCGACCGGCGCAGACTTCGCCAGTCTTCCCTACCTCGTGCAGACCAACGAGATCATCTACGCGCCCTCTGCTTCGGTCGTTGCCGCGTTGCGGCAGCAGGCGCGCGGCAGCGGCGCACAAGGGCCGCCGCATCTACTGCTCGTCGCCGACCCCATCTTCGACGCAAACGATGCGCGCGTTAAGGGCGGCGCGGGTGATGAGAACGGCGCGGCGCGCGGTGCAGAGTTTCGTGGCCTGGCGCTCGGCAGCGCGGTCGCCGACGTGACGCATACGAAGCCGGCAAAGGTGCGGCTGACGCGGCTGACGGGCACGCGCATGGAGGCACAGCAGATCGCGCAACTGGCGCGCAGCGCGGGCGCGGGCGCGGACGTGTGGCTCGACAGCGAAGCGAGCGAAGACAACGTCGAGCGGCGCGACCTGAGCCGTTATCGTATGCTCCACTTTGCCACGCACGGGTTGTTAGACGCCGAGCGCCCGCAGTTTACGGGGCTTGCGCTCGCGCCCGCAGGGGCTGACGCGGCGGACGGCTTCCTGCGCGTGGGCGAGGTTTTTAATTTGCGTCTGGGTAGTCCACTCGTGATATTGTCTGCCTGCGAGACTGGGTTAGGGCGCGAGAAGCGCGGCGAGGGCGTCATCGGGCTGACGCGCGCCTTCATGTACGCGGGCGCGCCGACCGTCGGCGTCAGCCTCTGGTCTGTGGCCGATAAATCTACCGCCGAGTTGATGCCGGACTTCTACCAGCGCCTGCTCAAAGAACCGACGACGAGCGCCCCGGCCGCCCTGCGCGCCGCGCAGCAACAGATGATCGCAGGCGGGCGCTACAGCGCGCCCTTCTACTGGGCTCCCTTTATCATCGCAGGCGACTGGAAGTAAGCACGCTAAGGGCGCGCGGCGGGCGCGAAACCGCTCGCGCGTCAGTTTCAGCCCACAGCTTGCAGCATCCGGCCGGGCTGCCGGTGCGTAATTTAAGCGCACCACCGGCCGGCCGCGCAAAAAAAGCAGGCGGCCGGTGCGGCTTGATCTTTCATCGGAGACTCTGTCGAGACTCACCTCGCTTTTCCAGAGTCCAACGGCAGCGTCGCAAATCTTCGCCGGCCTCGAAGTGGCCGCGGACACGGTTTTACGTTTACGGCTTGCGCCCCGTTACGCAAAGGGCGGCGGGGCCGCAGTTGTTGAAAAGGACATTCATTATGGCAAAACTATTCACTCTATGGCAGCGCGTCGCCGTCGGCGCGGGCTGTGCGTTGTTGTTGTGCGCCGGTACGGTCGCGCTGTCGGCGCACGCAACCGTCAACGCGCAGCAGAGCACGAACACGAATCAGGCGCAGCCGAAGAAGAAGAAACTGCCGCCCGGCGCGAAGGGCTTTGAGAATTACGCGGGGCGCGACGCCTCGGACAAACTGGTGACGGGCGGGGCGACGCGCGGCATGGAAGACGTGCTGGCGCGCGGCAACGAGGCTTACGCCGCCGCGCAGGAGAAAGAGAAAGCGGGCGAGACCAAAGAGGCGGCGGTGCAGTATCAAAAGGCCGTTGACGCTTATAAAGAGGTGGTCAAGGCCAACCCCAAGATGTTCAAGGCCTACTTCAGTCTGGGCGCAGCCTACGAGGCCTTGGGACAGTTTAAGGAAGCCACCGACGCTTACAAGCACGCGGTCGGCCTCACGCCCGACCCGGAGCGCGACACGCCCGACGAAGTGTTGGTTGCCTATTACAATCTCGGCAACGCCTTCGCCAGCGCCGGGCAGCATCAAGAGGCCATCAACGCTTACAAAGAGGTGGTCAGCAGGGCCGATAAGCTGTCGAAGCCGTACTACAATATCGGTCTCTCCTACGTCGCGCTCGACAAGCAGCCGGATGCGATCACGAACTTCAAACAGGCCGTCGAGTTGAATCCTGCGTTCGAGTTGGCCTGGTACAATCTTGGGCTAGCCTACAGCAAGACCGAGCAGTACGCGCAAGCCGCCGAAGCCTTCAAGAAGGCGGTCGAGTTGGACGAGAACCACGCCGAGGCGCGCTACAATCTGGGGCTGGTCTATTACATCATGGACAACCGGGCGGGGCTGCTACAGCAGCAGAAGGCGCTGCAAGCGTCGAACCCCGCGCTGGCGAAAGAACTGGCCAAGTTGATGACGCAGTAAAGTCAGACCGGGCGACCGTGCTGCGCAGGCTTGCGTTACAAAGACGAGCGGCGCACGTCCCAAGCGCCGCTTAACGCTTCCGGGATGTGCGCCGTCCTATTTTTAACTGTGTGAGGGGGAAGTCGAACATGAGTGGCAAACGACGGCCGACGAGGGGCCGGCTAATTTTGTGTGTGTGTCTCGCGCTCGGCGCATCGGTGTTGGTAGGCGGCAGCGTGCGGGCGCAGACCGCGCCGGGGCAGGCGAAACCGCAGCCGGGCGTGCCGCCGGCCGAGATGGCCGAGGCGCGCAAGGTCGAGGCCGCAGCAGACGCGGCGGGGCGACTAGCGGCTGCGGGCGAGTTCATCAAGAAATATCCGCAGAGCAGTCTGCGCGCGCAACTGGCGCAACTCGTCGCCGCCAAGATCGCCGAGACGAGCGACCCCGCCCAACTGCTCGCGCAGGCCGACAACTTCCGCACCATCTTCAACCAGCCGGGCGAGATGGATGCGCTCAACGCCGACGTGCTGCACGCCTACATCACCGCCAACCGCCTCGAAGATGCGTTCAAACTGGCCACCACGGCCGTTGATAAAATGCCCGATCCGGTCGGCGCGATGATCGAGTTGGTCAACGCCGGTTACACCCAGATGCAGCAGCGCAACATGCAGTACGTCCCGCAGGCTAAGGACTACGCCGGGCGCGTCATCGAGTTGATCGAAACGGACAAAAAGCCGGCGGTCTTGGACGACGCGACGTGGGCCGAGTACAAGACGAAACAGCTGCCGCAACTCTACCGGCTGCACGGGCTGCTGCTCTACGCGAGCGGCGACGCCGCAACGGCCAAGACGCGCCTGCAAAAGGCCATCGCGCTCAACCCCTCAGACCTGTTCGCCTACCTCGTGCTCGGCGGTCTCAGGAACGAGGAGTACCGCACACTGGCGACCAAGTACAACGCGGCGACCGGCGCACAGCAGACCGAACTGCTCAAGCAGGCGCAGGGCATTCTCGACGAAGTCATAGACCTCTACGCGCACGTCGCGGCGCTCTCGGAAGGCAACGCGCAGTATCAGCAGATTCACGATCAGGTGATACAGGATTTGCAGGCCAACTATAAGTATCGGCACAACGGCTCGCTCGACGGGCTACAGCAGTTGATCGACAAGTACAAGCAGCCGGCCGCCGCGAAGCCTTAACGGGCCGGGCCAGAGCAGCAGCGTGGAACGAAAAAAGCGGCGCGGAGCTAACGTTAGCTCCGCGCCGCTTCTGTACTTGATGCGGTTCGGGTTAAGTGGTCTCCGTCCAAACGGCCCTTAACCTCCGGCTTGGCCGCCTTCGCCGCTGTCCGGCGCACCGCCGCCGCTACCGCCGCTGCCACCGCCTTCTTGGCCGCCGGTTTCGATCCCGGCCTGATCTTCAAGCGGTGGCAGTACCGCCGCCGCCACGCCGCTCACCAGTCCGGCCGCAGCACCCGCGATGACTCTACGCACGATGCCGCCCTTCTTTGCGCCGCCCTTCTTGCTACCACCCTTCTTGCTGCCACCCTTCTTACTCCCGCCGCCCTTCTTGCTGCCACCTTTTTTACTGCCACCTTTTTTACTGCCGCCACCCTTTTTCGAGCCGCCACCGCCCGCACCTGCACCGCCGGAACCCTTCTTACCAGCGCCGCCCTTCTTGCTACCGCCGCCCTTTTTAGCGCCGCCTTTCTTCGCGCCGCCCTTGCTGCCGCCACCGCTCCCTTTTTTCGCGCCGCCGCCCTTCTTACCTGACGACGCCTTCTTGCTCGCTTTTCTCGCTGGCATGTTGGCTGTTCTCCTTAAAGTTGATCTGCGTACTTGTTGTCTCATCCTAATAAACCAGATCGCACCTCGCACGCAAGAAAAACTTTAATCACAGCGGCACGCAAGCCACGATTGCACGATGCAAGGCGCGACGCGCCCGCACGATCAACCACCTCTTGCCTGCCGCATGCTTACGCCCGCCCGCATTCTTTCCGCGCCCACGATCATTCGCGCGTGCTAATCGCGTGTACTTTGATTTAGAATCGGCGAGTCAGCGCGGGACATTTACAAGACAAACGCGGCGACCGGCGCGCGGTCTCTCTTACTCTCTGCCTTTAGCCGGCATGAGACAGGCGCGCGCACCGCGAGAACAAGAGGCACAGACAGGGGGCAGCATGCAACGCAGGCAGATCACGCTCGCCGACGGTCGTTATCTCATCTTTTATACATTCGAGGACAGCACCCCGGCCCCGGTCGAACCCGGCGCTCTGCCCGCCAGCGCGCCAGCGGACGCCGCCGCCAACCCTACGCCCGCCCCGCAGACGCAAGCGGAGGAGGAGCGCCATGTCTGAGTTGCGCTGGCATCCGCTGTTGGGCGAGTGGGTCGCCACCGCTACGCACCGGCAGGAGCGCACCTTTCTGCCGCCCGCCGACTTTTGTCCCTTGTGCCCCACGAAGCCCGGCGGTTTCCCGACCGAAATTCCTGAGCCGAGCTACGACATCGTCGCCTTCGAGAACCGCTTCCCGTCGCTGCGCCCCGATCCGCCTGAGCCGGCGGTCGCGGGCACGGAGTTGTATCCGGTCAGACCGGGGCAGGGCGAGTGCGAAGTCATCGTCTATACGCCGCAGCACAACGCGACGCTCGCCACCGAACCCGTCGAGCAGATCGATAAACTCGTACAGGTCTGGACGGATCGCTTCGCCGAACTCGGCGCGCGCCCATACATTGACTACGTCTTCATCTTCGAGAACAAGGGCGAGGCCATCGGCGTCACGCTCCACCACCCGCACGGGCAGATTTACGGCTACCCGTTCGTGCCGCCGCGCGTCGCGCGTGAACTGGAACAGACCCACGCGCACCACGCGCAGACGGGGCGCTGCCTGCTGTGCGACATTGTCCTTGAAGAACAGCGCGACGGTCGCCGCATCGTCGCCGCGAACGACGCCTTCGTGGCCTACATCCCGTTCTTCGCGCGCTACCCTTACGAAG